>JADHOA010000103.1 GCA_016779185.1 Rubripirellula sp. | reverse complement strand
AATCGTTTCTGAAACAGCATTCCCGCTTTGATCCGTCACGGTCACGGTGACAGAGGTGACGCCGGTGCCCGCGCCGGTGGGCTTGAACATGATCACCGAGTTTTCCGTGTCGTCAAATACGTCAATCGTCGTGATCGTCACGTCATTCAAAGGCCGGCTCGACGCGTTCACCGCGGTTTCGCTGATTGCTTCACGAACGTCAGAACCTTCGACAAGTTGCCCGAACACGGAGTGATTAAAATCCAAAAAACGAGTTGGGACTTCCGTGACAAAGAATTGAGAGTTATTGGTGTCATCCGAAGACTTTGCGAATGACAGAACGCCTTCTCGGTTGTGCTGTAAATCAGGGTGGTAGTCATCATCGAAATTGCCTAGCGATGAACCACTTGTGCCCGTGCCGGTTGGGTCGCCACCTTGAATAACAAATCCATTGACCACGCGATGGAAAATGATTCCGTCGTAAAATCCATCCTGCGCGAGCTGTATCACTCGACCCGACGCGGTCTCTGCCCTCTGTTCAAATAACTCAAAGACCATGTCATCATAGCCGTCGAGGTCGATGCGTATGGATCGATTTCCTGTTAAGACGGTCGCCTCGACAAGACTCGGATCGCTAACCGAAACGGTCACCGTCAGTGGTTCACCGGTTGGCGAATATGCGTCCACCGCCAGATGCAGTGGTGAACCAATTTGCACGATCTGATTGCCAAGGCTCAAAAACGACGGAGTGACACCTTGGGGAATGGCAACTCCACTCCGATCACTCAACGTTTGCAGCGTTTGAACTCCAGTGGCCCTTGTGCCATCTGGGAATTCCCAAGTTGGAAACGTTTCAATATTTTCTGCGACCCCAAGCGAGTTGAGGGATCGATCGGGATTGGTGACTTCGATGAATGGTAGGAAATTTGATCCGTCTGCAAACAGTTGTTTCTGCTCACTGCAGAATTCACACCACGCCGCCCCAAAGAATTTGACTCCGGCGGCTGTAAGGTCTTTGGCAAATTGAACCAGATCCGCAGCCGCTTCACCTTCGGCTGAGGTGGTAATTTCGAAGCCGAGTGATGCGTCAGACTTGAGATTATCGGAGTTGATCTCCGCCGCAAGGTCGAGCGTATTCTGCTCGTACACTTCGCCATTGGTACACAGGAAATCTGCGTCACCCGCAAGCATGGCTCGCTTTTCCAGCGATTCTAAAAGCAATCGCCCTCGGCGAGGATCTTCTTTGTCACGTTGCTTTGAAAAACCATTCCCAAGAATTCGCTTCAAAAGGCTTTTTCGACTCGGATTCAATGTCATTTAACGACTCTTTAAATCAGTTCGTCTTTCCCATTCGCTCGTCAATGCTGACCCGCGATAAGAAATCGGTGTTCGTTTTTTCGATTCGCGACGCTTTCACAAAAGGTTGGCACCTCTGTAAAGAAGGGGCAGGACTCAGCCTTGAAACGTCGATTTCGCTCGGGCTGTTTTGCTAGCTTTTGCTTGGCCTTAGTGATGCGTTCGCGAAACAACCCCTTTTCGTATTCGACGCGTTGATCGGATCAAAAACAGTTAATCCGTTATAACCGTTACAGTTTTCATCCGGATCGATACCTCCGTGGTGGATCGTTACCCGCTTCGCTATGGAGAAGTTGCAGCCTCGGTCGCGTGGACGGTTCCGCCATGACTTGGTTCAAGTTGAGGCTGCGAAGTTCACCAAAGCCACGCGAGTGGATCGCTTATTTTAATCCGACTGCCGCAAAGTGCTGTCCGATTCTCGGCCGAGTCCAAAATCTTGGCGTCAGATGATGCGCGTCGAGTAGGGGACTCGTATGATGTTGCCCCTGTTGTTAAAGACGCTTTTCATTCGGACTTGGTTCCTCCTCGTTGGAAAGGAAACGAGGAAAAGAAGCCAAATTCACCCAGCATGCGAAGCCGCAAGACGAGGCGATATTTTTTGGCATGGAACGGGACAGTTGGTTAGGTCGGCGAAGCGTCTTCGCGGGATTTACTGCGATTTCATTTCCGCGAGGCGTAGGGCTTCTGCGAGCGTCTGAATCTGCTCGACGGACAGTTGCTCAGCACGGGATGTTTCATCGTATCCCAGCGTCTGCAGGACTTCGTCCACTTGCGTCTTACTGAGAGACTGTTTCATCGCACTCGCGACGACACTTCGAAGAAACTTGCGGCGATGAAGGAATAATGCTCGAACGGTTTGGTGAAAGTGTTTGAGATCCGCAAATTTTTCTCGAGCGTTCGGCAGACTTTCCAAGCGGAGAATAGCAGAGTGCACTTTGGGTCGCGGCCAAAAAACCTTTGGTGATAAAATACGAACGATTTCCGCCTTGCAAACGGACTGAATCCAAACGCTTAACGCACCGTAATCCTTGGTTCCCGGTTCTGCAATGATTCGGTCAGCCAATTCCTTTTGGATGGTCACCACCAACGCATCAGGCGGCGGGGTTTCATGCAGCAAGTTGCTAATAATCGGCGTGGCGACGTTGTACGGAAGGTTTGCCACCAACAAAAATCTGGCATCGCCACCGATTCTCGATTTGGCATCTCGAATCTGTTCCATGATGTCTGAACGCAACGAATTCTTGTTACGTAACGCATCCCCGTGAATCAAACGCACGTTGGGCCGGTCTGCTAACTCTTCGGATGCTAACCGATAAAGGTTGTTGTCAATTTCAACGGTCAGCACCGCACCTGCTTGATCGGACAAGCGTGTTGTCAGCGAACCAACCCCGGTACCGATTTCAAGTACCACATCGGTTTTACGAAGTTCGGCTGATCTTGCAATCAAGTCAACCAAATTCAGATCGATGAGGAAGTTTTGGCCAAAACGAGAAACCGGCCGCAGTCCTGCAGCTGTCAGACGCTTTGATAGGTAGGTCGCGGTTTGGCGTGAGTCGGTCACTGATTAGATCCTTGTTGATCGATTGGGTTCATCCCCAAGCTGCGCTGCACGTATTTGGCCAACACGTCGGTTTCGAGGTTGACCGTGTCACCGATTTTTCGCTGACCCAAGGTGGTAACTTCCAGAGTGTGCGGGATCAGGGCGACGCTGAAGCTATCGTTATCGACATCGACCACGGTCAGGCTAATCCCATCGATTGCGATACTTCCTTTGCTGGCCACCTGGGAGGCGAGTTCTGAGGGAAGTCGAAAACGAAGGTGCGCCCAAGGCGGATCTTCGCGCCGTTCAATCAGTTCACCCAACGCGTCAACGTGTCCGGTGACGTAATGTCCACCGAGCCGATCCCCCACCGCGAGCGACCTTTCCATGTTGACTCGAGAGCCGTCTCGAAGATCCCCCAGATTGGTCCGCGAGAGTGTTTCCTCTCCGGCTTCAAAGTCAAGCTGTTCGCCATTGATTTCAATCACGGTCAAGCAGCACCCATTGATGCAAATACTGTCTCCCATTTTCGCATTTTGCGCAGCAATTCCCGACGAAATACGGAGGCGGCAGCCGGGCGGTTGATCGATCCTGTGGACGATCGTTCCCATGGTTTCGACGAGTCCGGTGAACATGGCTTTGAAAATTTGGAGTTGGGAAATGTCAAGTTGGCCGTCTGTTTGGCAGCGACCATCGACGCCGGGACGTACGGTTATCGCCCTTTCCCACGCATTCGGTCAATGCCTTGGCATCAAGAGAGCGAAAGAGAACCGTCTTCATGACCCAACCCATTGGGTTTTTACGGTTAATCTAGCGTCTTGCACGCATTCTCCGACGCATGTTCAAGGGAAGCTCGCGATGCCGGGTAGTCAGTTTTGCCGGCATTGAACAAAATGCTCATTCAACCACGCACAGAAATTTTACACCCAGCTGAATCCCCAAAGAGGTTCTCATGACTTTGATCGAAGCAATCCACGCCCGCCAAATTCTCGATAGTCGCGGAAATCCAACCGTCGAAGCGGACGTGCTGCTGAGTGACGGCAGTTTCGGCCGCGCTGCTGTTCCCAGTGGTGCGAGCACTGGTGCGCACGAGGCATGGGAACTGCGAGACGGCGACAAATCGGTCTTCGTCGGAAAAGGCGTTTCCCAGGCGGTTGCCAACGTGAACGAGAAGATCGCCGGCGCTCTCCAAGGGATGGAAGGTACCGATCAAGCGGGTGTCGACGCTGCCATGCTGGCGCTTGACGGCACTCCGAACAAGAAAAACCTCGGAGCGAACGCGATCCTGAGTGTTTCGTTGGCCTGTGCGCACGCTGCTGCACAAGCAACTGGTCAGCCTCTGTACCGCTACCTCGGTGGAGCAGGTGCTCGCCTGTTACCCGCTCCGATGATGAACATCATCAACGGTGGTGAGCACGCGGATAACTCCGTGGACGTGCAGGAATTCATGGTCATGCCACTCGGATTCGAGCGATTCAGCGATGCGCTGCGAGCGGGAACTGAGGTTTTCCACAACCTCAAGAAAGTACTCTCATCGAAAGGATACAACACTGCAGTGGGTGATGAGGGTGGTTTTGCACCCGACCTCAAGAGCAATCAAGAAGCACTTGACGTCATCCTGCAGGCGATTGATCAAGCAGGATACAAGGCTGGTGAACAAATCTGGATCGCGCTTGATGCTGCATCAACTGAATTTTATGACAGCGAGACCGGGAAGTATTCCATCGACGGCAATCAACTCAGTGGCGACGAAATGGTTGATTTTCTAGCAGACTGGTGTAGCAAGTACCCAATTTGCAGCATCGAAGATGGATGTGCAGAGGATGATTGGGACACGTGGAAGAAACTCACGCAAAGACTTGGTGATTCCGTTCAGCTCGTTGGCGATGACTTATTTGTCACCAACGTCGAGCGATTGCAACGCGGTATCGATCAGGGAATCGCTAATAGTATCCTCATCAAAGTGAATCAGATCGGAACGCTGACCGAAACCATCGACTCGATTCAACTTGCAGCTCGCAGTAACTACACTTCGATTTCAAGCCATCGCAGTGGCGAGACCGAAGATTCCACCATCGCCGATCTTGCCGTTGCATTATCAACCGGACAGATCAAAACTGGTTCGGCGAGTCGAAGCGATCGGATGGCAAAGTACAACCAGTTGCTTCGTATCGAAGAGATCCTCGGTGACTCGGCCCTTTATGGCGGTCCGTTGTTCCGTCACAAATAGTTCCGTCACAAATAGTGCCTATAAATTTGATTGGGTTGCTGGGTGCTTGGTTCATTCAGCACCGCAATCATTTTTAATCACGATTGAACCAGCGATGCGATCCGCGAGCATCGCTGGTTTTTTTGAGAGTGATCCCAAAAGATAGAGGATGTTTCGATGATCGATTTGTTGGCTGAGCGACCGATTCTGATCTCGATCATGCTACTTGCGGTTTCGGGCGCGATGTTCTTTGGCTGGTTGCAAACGGGAAAGCGACAGGTCATTTGGGCAGCTTTATTGCCAATAGCTCTTGTGCCAGCCGCGCACTGGCTTGCGGCTTCATGGGAGACCGATCGCGAGAAAATACAAACGCTGCTCTACGAACTTGCCAAGGCGGTCGAGAGTAACGATGTCCAGCGGGCGGTTCAGGTGATCGGTGATGCGGAGTTAAAAGCTCGAGCGAGTTCCGAGTTGCAGCGTTATCGATTTGATATGGCCGCGATTAATAAGATTCGCGAGATCAAATTGGTGGAGGGATCCTTTCCACACGAGGCCGACGTCGAATTAAGCGTGAAGGTCGATGTGAGTGATCGTCGCGGGAGTTTTCAGAATGTGCGAGTGTTACGATTGTTAGTGCTTCGTATGCAACGCCGTGGCGATCAGTGGTTCATTATTGACTACCGACATTTCCCAATCACTGGCCAGCCTGACGCTGCGAGTCATTTTTCGAATACAACGGGTCGCTGATGAATCACCAAGAAAAGACATCTGTCTTCATTTCAGTCGATGGAATCGATGGTGTAGGAAAATCAACGCAGCTTGAGCGATTGAATGACTACCTACGCGATCGTGGAGCTGACGTGCTTTTGGTGCGTGATCCTGGCAGCACCGAACTTGGAGCTCGGTTGCGAGAAATACTGCTTGGCAGCAATCTGGAAATGCACCGCCGTACCGAGGCGATGCTTTTCATGGCGAGTCGCTGCGAAATGGTGGAGGCGATCATTAAGCCCGCGATTGCAAAAGGTTTGACCGTTGTGTCCGATCGATTCTTGCTCGCTAATGTGGTCTACCAGAGTATTGGAGGCAAAGTTGCTGCAGATCAGCTTTGGGAATTGGGGCTGCTTGCAAATGGCAATCTAAGGCCAGATTTAACACTGTTGTTCGATATGCCAGCTGCCGACGCGGCAGCAAGAATGTGTGGGCCAGCAGATCGGATGGAAAGTCGAGGGATCGAATACATGGAGTCGGTGCGGCAAGCTTTTTTGCGGGAACTACCGAAAAGCAGTCCAGAAGTCGCAGTCATTGATGCTGGTCGGTCACCCGAGGAAGTCACAAAACAAATGTTGGATCGCGTCGCAGCCTATTTGGATCAGCGATGAGATTGAGAACGCACCCCCGTGATCTCGATACGGTCGTCGTTTTGGCTACGCCAGTATCGGTTTAATCACGTTTCCGCCTACATCGGTCAATCGATACTGGCGGCCTTGGAAACGAAACGTGAGACGCTCGTGATTGATCCCCATCAAATGCAGTAACGTTGCATTGAGGTCATGGACGTGCACCGGATTTTCGGCAATGGTGTAACCTAGATCATCGGTTTGACCAAAGCTCATCCCACCCTTGGTTCCACCGCCTGCAACCCAGACGGTGAAGGCATCTTTGTGGTGGTCGCGTCCCGCTTTCTTTTCATCTTTGCTTCCCTGTGCGAAGGGAGTGCGTCCGAATTCTGCGGACCAGACAACCAAGGTGGATTCGAGAAGTCCACGTTGCCGTAGGTCTTTCAGTAATGCGGCGATCGGTTGGTCAACTTGTTTGGCCTTGTTTTTTACGCTAGAGAAAACATTGCCGTGCGAATCCCAGCCTTGATCAAACAGTTGAACGAAACGTACCCCGCGTTCGACCAGTCGACGTGCAAGTAAGCAGTTGTTGGCAAAGCTCGTCTCCCCTGGTTTGGTTCCATACATCTGGTGAGTTAATTCGGATTCCTGCGACAGATCCATGAGTTCAGGAACACTTGATTGCATTCGGTAGGCAAGTTCATACTGGCTGATCCGCGTTGCGATCTCGGGATCTCCCACATCGGCCAATTGAACTTGGTTCAACTGATTTACCGAATCAATGATTTGTCTGCGAGACTGCGTGTCGATTCCTTGCGGGTTAGAGAGGAATAGAACGGGATCACCTTTGCTCCGAAATTCGACTCCTTGATAAACACTCGGTAGGAATCCACTTCCCCAAGCTGGACTTCCCGCCCCCAAGACATTGCCTGTGATCAAAACGACGAAACCGGGCAGATCTTGATTTTCGGTGCCCAGCCCATAGTTAAGCCATGAACCGATGCTAGGGCGTCCAAACCGGCCAAAACCGCTTAGCATGAACATCTGAGCCGGTCCATGGTTGAACTCTTCGGTGTGCATCGATTTGATCATCGTGATTTCATCTGCAACCGATTGAAGGTTCGGCATCAGGTTAGAAATGGGTAGACCCGACTTCCCACTCGGTGAAAAACGGTACTCGTTTTCCTGGGGTGTTCCCATCAACTTGGGAAGCGAACGCACAAATGCGAATTTTCCCGATTCAAAAAGTTCTTGTGGGCAATCTTCACCCGACCGTTTTTGTAGTTCAGGTTTTAAGTCATAAAGATCAAGATGACTGGGCGCACCGACCATGTGTAGGTAAATCACACTTTTGGCTTTGGCGGGAAAGTGCGGGTCTTTTTTACTCAGTGGTCCTACTTGTTCCGATGAAAATGCTGAATCATCTTTTAATAACTCTGCTAATGCGAACGAACCAATCCCAAGGCCACCTCGTTTCAAGAGTGCACGACGTCCGAGCGGTGTTGGTTGCAGGTACATGGAATTGAGCCGAAAAATGAAATTGATGGGGAATGCGGATTTCGTCGATTTTGTGCGATCAGACTACTTTCAACGATGCACTGTGTGTCGGTTGGAAAGCGATGTTGATTTTCATCTTTCGCGATTGTGTTCGCTTTGCCAGAACATCATTTTGGTTCTGAAAAAGTATGAGACGTAATGCAAGGCATCTTGGTAATGGCTGTTAACGCGTCATGGTTTCATCAAGATTGAGCAAGGTATTGGCAACCGACAGCCACGCCGCAAGTTCTTGCCGATTCGTTGATCTCACTTGGACAACTCTTGCAGGTTCGCGGATTCGATCTTCTGCGAGCAAAGGTTGCTGCTGAATTTTTGATCTTTCATTCTCCAGCAAGCTTTTAACGATCTCAACTTCCTTGTTCGATGGTGATCGTGACAGTGCAAGTTGAAAGCCGAAGGCAATGCGCTGGTCATCATCAGACGATGGCGATTCGCTCACGATTCTGTCGGCGAGTCCGAGTGCCATTTCAAGATAGGCGGGATCGTTTAGCAGTGTTAATGCTTGAATCGGTGTATTGCTTCGGCTCCGCTGCACCGTGCAAGCGCCGCGGTTGGGGGCATCGAAGTTGACGAAGCTAGGGTAAGGTGCCGCTCGTTTCCAGATGACATAGACACCTCGACGGAATCGATCGTCATTTTCGGCGGCGACCCACTTAGGTTGGTTCCGCCCAACGCTACGCCATAGGTTCTCCGGCTGATAAGGCATGATAGGCGGTCCCGCCTCTTTGGTGGAAAGCAGACCGCTAATCGCCAAAGCGTTGTCTCGGATAAATTCTGCCTTCATCCGCAGACGCGGACTTCTGGACCACCAGATGTTGTTGGGATCTTGATTTAGCTGAGTCGAGTTGATCGAACTGGATTGTCGGAACGCGTGCGACATCACCATGAGCTTGTGCAGGTGTTTCATGGACCAGCCACTTGCCATGAGTTCACTTGCAAGCCAGTCGAGAAGTTCAGGATGGGTTGGTCGTTCACCCTGTGTTCCAAAGTCTTCTGGCGTGCTCACAAGACCTCGGCCAAATATTTCTGACCACCATTGGTTCACCACCACTCTGGCCGTTAGCGGGTTTTGCTTGGATGTTAGCCAGTTTGCTAAGTCGAGTCGGTCACCGCGAATTGGTTCTATCTCGTTTAACTGACTTGGGTCAGCTGCGTCGGTTTGATTTGATCGAAGTAAGATTTGCGGGATGCCGGTTTGCACCCGTTCTCCTTGGGTCTCGTAGTCACCTCGGATCATCACAAAGGTTTCACGCGGGCTGTCTTCCTGCATCACCAGTGTGGTGTCGGGTTTAAGTTGATCAATCTGCTTGTTGAGTTCCGTGATCTTCTTGTTGATCGCTGCAGTGACAGCGTCACGCTCCTCGAACGCATTGCGTAGTTTTTTCTCTTCCGGTTTTGATGGTTTTTCTTTTCCCGCGATGGAAATGAGTTCATCCTCCACATCAATCAATTGTGGGTCTCCGTAGTAAAACGAGATTCGCGGTTTCCCGATTACCCGGCCTGTGCCGTAAAGTTGTTTGAGTGTGATTCGCAGTTTTTCTATTCCACTTTCAAGGCGAAGCGGTTCAGACAAAACGAAACTTGCCCAATGGGGCTTGCCGAACTGTGGTGCAATCGCCCAGCCAGTTTTGGGATCACCATCGATCGCATTGGCAACATCCCACTTTGCCTGCGAGAAGTCTGCGCTGGGTTGCTGTAACTGAAGTCGACGGTTTCCCTGATCGCTAATCGTTTCGCATTCGATTTCACTAAGGATGATGTTGGTGCGCTGAGCGTCACCACGGCCCGGGCCTTTGCCCGGAATCCGATCATCGGTTAAAGCGTCAATGCGAATGGCTGTGACTGGTTGGCTTAGGGCTTCAAAGGTGAATTCATATTCCACCTTGTCCGGAACGTCTCCCGTCAACAACACCGCGCCATCGGCTTGCAGTTCAATTGTTTCAGATCCTGTGCTACTAAATGCCGCTGGCACCACCGGATGCCATTTCAAACCTTTGTAAGCTCGTAAGTCGCCGACCCATTCCTGATAGGCGGTCTGGTTTGAATGTTGACGGACGGTCAGTTGTTGCTGCTGTTCTTGCAGTTCAGCAATTAGCTGCGTTCGTTTTGTTGTGGTTGCCTCATCGAGTGGGAGTTCGATCGTGGGTCCATAAAAGTCCCACGTTACATCCGAAGTATTCTTTACTTCCAGCGACGTATTATTGAAGTATGCGAACAGTTGATAATAATCACGCTGAGAGAATGGGTCGTATTTGTGATCGTGGCATTGGGCGCACTCCAAGGTTGATCCCAAAAAAACGGTCGCCGTGGTGTTCACTCGGTCGACGACTTGGTTGACGCGATTTGCTTCCGGATCAACACCGGCCTCAACGTTGCAGGTTGTCATGCGGTGAAAACCTGTTGCGATTTGCTGATCGATCGTCGGGTCGTTCACTAGATCGCCCGCAATTTGATCGGTGATGAATTGGTCGTATGGTATCGATTTATTGAACGCGCGAATGACCCAATCTCGGTACGCCCAGTTGTCACGGATTTGATCTGCCTGGAATCCGTTGCTGTCAGCGTATCTCGCCATATCTAACCAATGAACCGCCCATCGCTGACCGTAGTGAGGCGAGTGAAGACATTCCTCCACAAAGGATTCATAGTGGGCGAGTGTTGGGTTGCTTACAAAAGATTGGACTTGCTGTGGGGTCGGAGGGAGACCAGTGAGTGCTAAAAAGACACGCCGAAGTAAACGTCCCGGATCATCCGTCTTGGAAAAAGAGAGTCCTTGTTTCATCAGTTTTTCATCAACGTATCGATCGATGGGTGATTCCCACTTGTCCGAACTTGGCACTTCCGGTCGTTTGATGGTTTGATAGGCCCAGTGTTGTTCCCCCAAGGCACGTTCGGCAGCGGGACTGTCAATCACTGCTCCCTCATCAATCCAACGCCTTAAAATCAAGATTTCCATTTTCGAAAGCGGTTCAGAGTCAAGTGGCATCACGTCGCCCTTGTCGGGATCCGTGACGCGATGAATCAGTGTGCTGGCCGAAGATTTTCCAGCCCAAATAACCGCTGCGACGGATGGGTCGGCGGCTGATCGATTCACAATGCGATCAATTTGATCCAAACGCAGATCAGCCTCTTGGTTATTTTCTCCGTGACAGCGTACGCAGTGCCTCCTCAAAAGCGGTTGTACCTGTTCACTGAAAACGATGCTGTTTTGACCGAGAGACTGAAGGCCACGATCGCTTGAGACTCGTTCTTGGTTCGATGTTTCCTCGGAGACTTGATTTTTACCAGCCTCCACCGCACGCGGTTCCGTTTGCTGCGCGTGAGCCTCGGTAAAAAGTCCACAGATGAAGATGCAGATCGTTAGTAATGATCGATGAGCGATCGATTGTCCCATGGTTTTTTGCAGTCGTGTTCGATTGAGTGTCGCAAGATTCGAGATGGTTTATCCAGCTCTGTGGTAGTTTGCTTTGCAATCACTTGTTGTTTGATACGGCTTTCTGCTACCTCGCTGTCCTGCCGTTCATTCTT
>JADHOA010000102.1 GCA_016779185.1 Rubripirellula sp. | reverse complement strand
TTGCTGGTTAAGGTAAACGGATGACAAGGACCACACGACTGGAAACCAGCGACTGGGAACCGACAAGAGCTGCGGCGTAAAAGATATTACGGGAACATCGGAGCGAATGAGTCGACCGAGTTTGTTCATTGAAGATTGGGAACACCAACTTTGCTCCACTCTTTTAACTTGATCGGCTGGATTGTATTGGCCGCGACCGTCCCGCCGGCCGTGATCTCGATGCTCACGTTGTTCCCCGTTCGCAAACATGCGGTACGCCTTTCACTGCTCGACGAACCGACCGGGCATAGCACCCATTTGCGTGCCACTCCTCTGGGAGGAGGCATCGGAATTTGGCTGGGTATCGTATCGACCTTTGCAGCGGGAACCTTGCTGGTTGTTTATCTTGAAAAATCCCCCGAACGACTCACTCAGCTGCCAGAATCCTTGCTGCCTTATCTCCAAGGTGCCGTCTCTCGCATGGGACAGATCTGGGGGCTGATCGCCTCTGCAACGATTTTATTCCTACTCGGACTGCGTGACGATCAAAAGGGTGTCAGCCCCACTGTCCGATTAGCCGTTGAATTTGCGGTGGCGGCATTTGTGGTCTACGGACTGAAATTCAGACTGACCGCCTACATCGGTTTACCTTGGTTGACCGACTGCCTCTCAATGGTCTGGATTGTGGGCGTGATCAATTCATTCAATATGCTCGACAACATGGACGGTTTAAGTGGCGGTGTCGCGGCAATCATCGCAGCGACCATGTCGGTGGTGATGCTGACGACTCCCGATCCTGGGACAAGCCAGCCGCAGCTGTTTGTTGCGATCCTGCTATTGGTCACCTTTGGATCCATCACCGGTTTCCTCTTTCACAATCGTCCCCCTGCAAAAATCTTTATGGGCGACGCAGGTAGTTACCTTGTTGGATTCTTAATTGCGGTTTCCATGTTGATGGCAACCTATGCCGGCAACGAGGTTCGACCCCATGCAGTCTTGGCCCCGCTTTGTGCGATGGCGGTTCCCCTTTATGATATGTCCACGGTTCTATGGATTCGACTTCGGGAAAAACGAAGTCTGTTTGTCGGTGACCGAAGCCATTTCTCGCACCGACTTGTGGATCTAGGCCTCAGTCGCACCCAAGCCGTTCTCACGATTTATCTTGTGACGATCACGTGCGGGCTTGCTGCAATCTTGATGACACATGTCTCACTGTTTCAGGCTGCAATGGTTCTAGGGATCGTCGTCTGCATGCTTCTACTTATCGTCATTTTGGAATCAACAGGATGGCGAAAAGACAAAGACTAAAGCGACAGCCGTCCGAGTTTTCGCGTAACGCGGCGAATGACAATGCGCAGCAACATCGCCGTGGATCACATCGCTCTTTGGCGTCTGAATCGCTTCGGCAGAGCCAATCAAAGAAGGCAGTAGATGCACAACCAAGGGGTCTAGCAAATGGCAAGGAATTGTGGGCACCCTTGTTCACTCAAAAACTAGAGTTAGCCACCACGTTTGGACTGGGCGGACTCTTGGTTTACCTCGCCTACCATCCAAGTGACAGTGTCTTGGTTGAGCAAGGCGATGCGATTCGGTTCTGCTTCCTTGTCTTCCTCTTGTTAGTGGTGGATGGGATTGGACGCCGCTTGTCCGCACCGGGGTCCCAAGCGAACTTTGGCGGAACGATCCAACAAGGGTCGAGCAGTGATGCTGACGTCCAAGTGGTTGTGCGTCCTGATTCGGCAGCAAACGGCTCGATGGCCAATGCGTTGCGAGCCTTACTCTCAGCAAACACGCTCTGCAGTCTGCTCCCATGGGGGCTCGCGGGCTGGATGATGCTCTCAGCATTTGCGACCTCACCGCCCGGCAACCTGCGTGCTTCGACAAACGAAGCGTGGCTTTGGTTCGCCGCCGCAGCAATTTTTCACTTGGCAAGACGTCACCTCAATACACTCGCGTCACGCCAAAATCTCGTTGTGATTCTGTTAATGATTAGCTGCGGTCTCGCTGTTCATGGTTTGCATCAATACGGATACAGCCTCCCTAAAAACCGAGCTGAGTACCGCGAGAATCCTGACGCAGTTCTGGCGATGGCGGGCATCGAAGCACCGGCTGGTTCAGCGGAGAGAATGATTTTCGAAAACCGCCTGATGGACGGCGGTCCCTCGGCAACCTTTGCACTTGCGAATACCCTGGCAGGCTACCTTCTTGCGGCATCGGTAATCTCTGTCACGGTCCTGCTAACAAGCTGGAATGCACTGGGCCGATCCCAGCAAATAAAATTCACCAGCCTTGCGGTTTTATTGGCCAGCGGCCTTTTTGCAACTCGCAGCCGAACAGCGATTATTGCTTTGCTGTTGTCAACCGCAGTCATCGTTGTCGCTCGATCAAGATTCATTCGCCGCCGTGCCCGTTCCCTATGGATCGGCCTAGTATCACTAGCGAGTGCGACGGTTTTGGGACTTGGCTATCTCAGCGTTTTTGGGAATCGAGAATGGTTTGAACAAGCTCCGACGTCGCTGGCGTTTCGATTTCAGTATTGGCGTTCAACGTGGCGATTGGTTGCTGATTCACCTTGGTTTGGAGCGGGCCCCGGCAACTTTCAAGCACTCTATGAACGATACCGAGAAGCATCGGCGAGCGAGCAGATTGCCGAGCCGCATAACTTGATGATGGAAACGCTGGCTGCTGGGGGCGTACCTGCGTTGGCATTCTTGGTTTCGCTTAGCATAGCAGTGGTATTCCAACAGAGGCATAACGGTCAGCTTGCATCGAGTCTTGAGAACGAAGATTCGGCCAGCTCGGAGCGAAACATCCATCCCCCACGCCGCAGCAGAATGTTGTATCTCGGCGCCGGTGTTGGGTTGTTACTCGTTTGGATCATCGGATTGCTGTCACTTCAATTACCAGATGTCGTTGCATCGCTATTTGCGCTACCGATCTGTTTGATGTTCGGGCCGTCGCTTCACCACGCATCACGAAAGATTTCGAGCCGAGATCTAGACCTATCACTGGGGATTGCCACCGCAGCGTTGCTGGTCCATCTTGCAATGTCAGGCGGATGGACGGTTCCCGGACTGGCGATCTGGTTATGGATCATCGCCGGATCATTCGCACGGCCAAGTTGGAAAACCGAGACCTCGCATACAACCCTCGGGACCGTGCCCGTTGAGCTTACTGCCGGACGCCATTTGTACAGGCGACTAGCAGATCTCAGAATGATGGGGTCGTTTGCCATTCTGCTTGTTTTCTGGTGGATCACGCTGAACCCGACGATCACCAAGGATAAATGGATTGCAAGTATCGCGAGTGGACAACAACTCGGAAACGACGAAAAAATAGAACGATCCATCCGTAACGCAGCGTCATCGGATACGTGGGCACCCGAAGCAGCAATCTGGCTAGCCGATTTTTACCGCTGGAAACTCATTCAACAAATGGATCGGCAAGATATCGACTCCATTGATGATCTTCATCGCCTCTGGACTCAAGCGATCCAAGAAGTCCGAAATCGAGTCGGACAGGATGCAGGGGTGGATCGTGTCATTGGAATCCAAGCAATCCACCTCTACCAAAGGTGGGGCGAACAACGGGATCTTGAAATCGCTCATTTTGCTTTCCAGCGAGCGTTAGAGACAAGTCCGACGGACCAGTGGCTGCTCGCACAGCTTTCGGTGATCGAAAGGGCAATGGGCAATACGAAGGAAGCGCAAGCCTTGGCACTCAAGGCCATCGAATTCAGCCAACTTGGAAATAATATCGAGCGTTCAATCGATCGTCAGATCATTTACGTAGCGAAAATCCTAGGAATCCAAGCGAGCGAGACACCGATCAGAACAGCAGCGACAACTCTTATCAATTGATCACAGAGGCCTAAGTGATCAAGCAGGTCGAACCAATTCGGCCTCCCCTCCGTAATGGCATTTGCTGCATTTGCGGCTGGATTGATCCGTTCTTCCCACTGGGTGTGCGACAATTGTCGACTTGAATGGTTTTGAATCGTTTCGAAAAAGGCCGCCAAACGGTGGACGGATGATCGTCGTGACCGGCTTATTCAATCACTCCGATGCACTCGACAGATCCGTTTGATTTTCTCTAGGCGTTGACCCACTACACTCATGAGCAACGAACCGAAACAATCCTTGCTGCATTTGGCACCCGTTGCGTCGCTCGGCACAATAATGAAGTGTCGGCGGAAATACGGTGCCCAAGTTGGTGAGGATCATCCAAAGGAAGTCACGACCAAGAGGCACGAAGCTGCCAAAGACCTGCAGCGACCGATCAACTTCTCTTTTGAAAACCATTCGTGCTGAGAGCAACCCGTTTGAAGCACCAAGTTTGATGGGGAAGAGAGTATGTCCTTTGATTAAGATACGATAGAGTTCGACAAACTGGCCAACCTGCATTGTTGTTACCCAAGTCGCAATCAGCGAAAAACGGTAGCTAGCGATCACCTTGCGATTTTTGAATTTTTTCTCCCGGCTCAACCCACTGAATCCTCATGAAAAATTTGTGGACTTGGATGTTTCTGTCTGCCCTAATCGGACTAACCACGGCAGCAGTCTCAAATTATTCAACGTTCGGAAACCGAGAGGCATTCTTTGGTCCATTTAGCACCAGCAACGACATGATTGCTGCGGAGTTGCCTGCTTATCGCCAGAGCCTGTTGCCAGAAGGTCGTCCAAAAGTCGAATTGATTGACGAACCAAGTTTTGACTTTGGACTGATGGCGCCAGATTCTGAGGGTGAGCATCTATTCCGAGTCAAAAATGTTGGAACCGGCGATCTGCGACTTCGTCTCGGTGCAAGCACTTGTAAGTGCACCTTAGGCGATCTGGAAAAAGAGTCTCTGGCTCCAGGGGAAGAAACCGAAATCAAGCTTAGCTGGACCGTCAAAGCGGGACTTACCGAATTCTCTCAGTCAGCGGAAATCATCACCAACGATCCTGATTCCGTCGTCATTCGACTCGCGATCACCGGTGAAGTGGTGAAAGAGATCGATTTGGTTCCCGAGACTTGGACATTCGGAGAAGTCGCGACAGGTGAACCAATTGAGGTATCTGGAAAGGTATACAGTTTTCTTGATACCGATATCGAATTGAGTGACCTCGCTTTCACCAAAAAAGAAATGACCGAGCTAAGTGAGTTTGAAATCGAACCGTTTCAACCTTCAAAAGAGGTGGACGGAATTCGAGGGATCGCCCGTCAAGGATTTACGATCACTGCACGAATCAAACCCGGCCTCAGACAGGGTGCTGTTTCTCAAAACCTGCGAATGCTGATGAAACGAATGGATGAATCGGGACAGGTCATCCCTAACTCAGATGGCTTGAGCGAATTCATTAACGCGCCGACCAAGGGTGCCATCGTCGGACCGTTGGGGATGATCTTGACGTCTCGACTTAGTGGGCAAGAGGGCGGTGGATACGTCTACGACTTTGGAAAAGTCGGAAAAGATGATGAATTGATTGGCAAAGCTTTTGTCGTTCTAAAAGGCAGCGAGCGAGATCGAACGGAGCTAAGAATTGGTGAAACCGATCCAGAGGGCAGCGTGATCGCTCGACTTGGAGAACCCAAAGGTCAGGGATCCGTCAAACTCTACCCACTGGAAATCGAACTCGTTCCCGGAAACGAATCAATCGAGAGATCGGGACGCAACTCCGGCGACTTTGGCTCAGTATGGATTGAATCCGATAACCCAAAGGTTACCAAAATGCGGATTGGCCTGAAATTTTCCCTCGAAGCTCGATAACCGCGCCATCGTCATTCGTTGCTGGATATGATTGTGAATTTCGTCTTGGCTTGAATACCGCTAGATTGAGAAGGGTCAGCGGAGTTCGATCACTCAAATGAGGTTGGAATCGCATGAAGGACTCAGTGACTAGCGAGACCAACTAGAGATTTACGAGCAACCCGATCAATCAACACTGCCAGAGGCTGAAATCGAACCTGCAGTCGAATGAAATCGACTCATTTGAGAGAGAAGGGGGTTGGTCGCACGCAACGATTGGGGGCGATGGAGTACTTCAAGCTTTACGGTCGGACACACATTGGGTGACGGAGACAGCGGCCTGAGCGTCTGATTGTTTTTTAAGTGAGCAGAACGAACCGGCGAGTCAAGTTACTGGACGTTTCGTAAACCATTCGACTTGTCTAGAAACGTTTCGGACCCAAAATCAGACGAGTCAAAATTAGACGAGTCCTTGAACGGTTGCATCGGCGAGGAAGATAGCGACAAAAACACTTGCTTTTCTTGAGTTTTTAAGGAGTGCGTGGGGATGATGCGACAAAGTGAAATGAAAACTCGTGTCAAAGCGGCAACCATTCTTCTATGCTTGCTGTTGATTGGATGCGGCCAGCAAACCGGCGACCACGTCACACCGGCAAATTCGCAGGATGGTTCGGCACCCAACGCAAACCAAGCAACACGCGAACCAGTTGCCAGCGATTTGGCGAACAGTGAATCAGCAGATCAAGTCCAAGATAATGAGCGAGAGGTCTACGAACTAATCGATATGGAAGCAGCAGCGGACGAGTGGAAAAACTGGCCCACTCCAGAAGCGATGCTTGTGATCACCGGTCGCCAACACGGTTACATCGAACCGTGCGGTTGCACGGGTCTGGATCGCCAAAAAGGTGGTATGGCTCGTCGCTACACGCTGCTGGAGCAACTCAAAGAGAAAGGGTGGCCAATTCTCGCAATCGATGCGGGTAATCAAGTACGGCGTTTTGGACGTCAGGCCGAAATCAAACTGCAACAAACGGTCAACGGCCTCAAACAGATGAACTACCAAGCCGTTGGTTTTGGCCCTGACGATCTGCGTCTGGGGGTCGGTGAATTGCTCTCGGTTGCCGCGGGAGAAACCGAAGAAGACACGCTATTCGCTTCTGCCAATGTGGTCCTGATTGACCCGTCACTGATGCCGCAAACGAAGTTGATTCGAGTAGGGCGAATCAACATTGGAGTGACAAGTGTGATCGACCCTGAAAGCATCACAGGGCAGATCAGCGACGAAATAACCATCAAAGATCCCATTCAAGCGGCCAGAATCGCTGCATCCAATTGGAGACCGGACATCGTATCACTGCGTGTGTTGATGTTCTATGGAAGCGAAGAGGCGGCAAAAAAACTTGCACTTGAGGTACCTGAGTTCAAGCTGATTATCGTTGCGGGGGGAGCAGGGGAACCAACCTTTCAGCCAGTCGCCATTCCGGGCAGTCGAACCAAACTTATTTTGACCGGCGAAAAAGGGATGTATGCAGGTCTTTACGGACTGTTCGATCGAGGGGAAGCGAAATACGCGAGAGTTCCACTCACCCAGCAATTTGAAGATGCACCGGAAATGCGTCAACTGATGAAGGAGTATCAGGACCAACTCAAGGATATTGGCTTATCCGGCCTTGGCTTGCTTCCGGGAATCCCTCACCCCTCGGGTCAGCAATTCACCGGTAGCCAAAAGTGCGGTGAATGCCACACTACGGCGTACGACATTTGGAAAAGCACACCCCACGCGCTGGCAACCGATCACCTGGTAAAACCTCCGCAGGAACGTGGAGATATCGCTCGACACTTCGACCCAGAATGCCTGAGTTGTCATTCTACCGGCTGGAATCCTCAGGACTATTATCCCTATCTCTCCGGCTACGTTTCTCTCGAAGCATCCAAGCATCTACTGGGGAATGGATGCGAAAACTGCCATGGCCCGGGTTCAGAACATGTTGCAGCGGAAACCAGCGGATCTTCCGTCGATCCATCCAGACGCGATGAGCTGAGGCTTTCGATGCGATTACCGTTGTCTGACGCCAAGAAAAAGTGCATGACCTGTCATGACTTGGACAACAGCCCGGACTTCCATGACGACAATGCCTTTGAAGAAATCTACTGGCCTGAAGTCGAGCATGTCGGTGTGGATTAACAAAGCAAAGCGTAAACCCACCAATCCAGGTCGACTTGTCTCACACGCACCATCTTAGTTACCCCGGCCACGGCGCAAAAAAAAAGCGAAGCTCTAACTCGTTTGAGATAAGAACTCCGCTTCGCACGGGGGACGGTGTTGAAGCTTCTCCGTTAAAATAAGAAGAGGCCGGGACCGAAGTCCCGACCCCTTCTCGCACGGGGGGACGCTTCGTATTCGGTGAGACTTGCTGAGCTTCGTCTCCCGCACGACCCAACAGTAGTTCGACTGCAAGAAACTTGACAACTGATTCAAAAAAGAAAAAACAAATTGTCCAACCACCATGTCAAAGAAGATTGGTTGTAACGGTTATGACGATTGTTCCGGATAGGGTCGGTTTTCAAGCAGTCAATCGCACGTTGAACCACCTTGCCTCTCACTCCAAATGACCTCAACGATTCGATACAAGGCAAACGCTGCGACCCAAATCCCCTTTGGACGGTGATCACGGGGACGAAACGGTTATTGGTGCATCAAGTTCGAATCGATCACGAAAATTACACAATTGGTTCCCAGCGGCAGACCGCCGTGGATGAAATGCGGAGAAACGGATTCCGGAAAGCAACCAGTGGGATAAGCTTTGCTGGGAAGACTCGGGAATTTCGATTTTCTCGAATTTCACTGCGTCACTTGTCACCTCAACAACATTACGTCCCACCTAAGCATCCAGATTGATTCACATCAGAGGCTTCAACCATGCAACTTGATTCGCTTGAACCATCACTCGACGTCATTGCGGTCGGTGCGCACCCCGATGACGTCGAAATTGCATGTGGCGCGACACTTGCCAAATTGATAGACCAAGGACACCGCGTTGGTATCGTGGACCTAACCAACGGTGAACCTACGCCTCATTCCCCTGGACCTGAGGTTCGTCGCGCAGAAGCGATTGCGGCAGCTAAAACATTGGGGATCGACACGCGAATCGAACTGCAATTGCCCAATCGAAAGTTATTCGATTGTTTCGAGAGCCGGGTGGAACTGGCCAAGGTTTTTCGTCGCTTTCGCCCCAAGCTAGTCTTGGGATTTGGGGCTAAAACACCAATGGCCTCACCGGATCACTGGCAAGCCATGCAGATCACTGACGCCGCAATTTTTTATAGTCGTCTATGTAAGTGGGAAGAACACTTTGATGGACTCCCCGTCCACGCGATCCCTCGACATCTGTACTTTCGACTCGCGGTGGAGCCGGACACCATTCCGGGTCTTTCACATCATTTAACGGTTGATGTCACAAGCACGCTGGAGCAGAAACTGGAAGCGATCAATTGCTACAAAACGCAATTTGAACACAAGCAAGGAATCATCGACCGAGTACGAGCCGCGGCAGTGGTCACCGGTTCGCTGGCAGGAGTAGCGGCAGGAGAATCTTTCGCGGCAGCCAAACCGTTTGCTGTGAGCGACCTGCTCGAGACAATCCTGTCTGAAGAGACAGGATCCGAATGATTGCCCGCTGGATCGGTGTCCCATGAAAAGTAGCTCCGTTAAACTCAGCTCCGCAACCAACGGCACCAAAAACCTGTAGATTCCGCCTACCCCAGTCATCATTCGGTCGGCGATAGCGAGCAAGCAAAGCGGTACTGAGACTTTTGATTCGCTTAGGCGTACGGCTTTATCGGTGTAAACCAAAGCGAGAAAGGACAAGACTCAAAGAGGTTCCGGGGCAAGAAAGGAGAAAACACCTAGGCTCTGAGGCACTTGAGGGTCTAAGAGCGGTCTGAAAGGTGCAGTTCTGGCGGATACAAGGGCTTTTCGATTTCGAAAAGCCTAGAGCCTGAAAGCTCCGATAAAGTTCTTTCGAGAGGATCAGCAGCGGGTTGTCCTCGCCACGATAGGTTTTTGGCTGCGCATAAAAAAATCGAGCGAATGCTCGATTTCTTTTTCTTCAAGGAACGATGCCCTGCCAATGCGGATCAAATTTCGGCATCCGACCTGCTTGAGGAATCTGGGCCGATCAAAATATTGGAAGGCGGCATGAGATCTTGCCCCCACGCAAATTTTTTCGACAGCCTAAAACCTCGTCGCATCGTTTAGGCCAAAAAATATCCAAGCTCCTCGAGCCTCAGACGATGCTTTGCTAACTCAACAAATTAAACGGTTAAGCAGTAAACTTACCGGCGAGCTTTCTTGACCTTCGCTCCGCCTTGGCGGACCTTGAACTTAGGGTTACTCTTGCAAATCACGTAGATTCGGCCTCGTCGCTTAACAACTTGGCAGTCGGGGTGGCGGTATTTTAACGCACCAATGCTGCTGACAACTTTCATCGGATCGATCTCTCGGGACGTATCGTATAGGTTGTATTTTCGGAGTAGGGAGGGGCGGAGTATAGCGCACCGGCCTCGTTTCTTCAACGCCTAACATTATCTTCGTTGCATCTAGGAATTTTGATGGCCAAAACTGCTTATTTTGACTGTATTAGCGGCATTAGTGGCGATATGACCCTAGGGGCGTTGATTGATCTGGGGGTAAGCGCCGAGGCGATCGAGGCTGCAGTGCAGAGTATGGGGCTACCGGAGCTAAAAATCGAAGCAGAAACAGTGAAAAAGCGCGGCTTCCGTGCGATTAAGGCACACATTTCCCACCCCCCCGAACATGCCCATCGCCATCTTCACCATATTACCGAAATGATTGATCGGGCCACCCGATTGCCTGAAAAGGCAAAGGATCTGGCACACGAGATCTTCCTGCGGGTGGCAGAGGCGGAGGCAAAAGTCCACGGCTCCACCTTGCAAAAAGTCCATTTTCACGAAGTGGGTGCGATTGATTCCATCGCCGATATCGTGGGAACAGCCTACGCTTTGGATCAACTCGGCATCGAGCAAATCTACGCCTCACCGGTTCCAACAGGCTTCGGTACGGTCACCATCGCGCACGGTCGTGTCTCGATCCCCGCACCTGCAACCGCAGAAATCCTCCGTGGCGTGCCGCTTGCAGAAAGTGACATCGAAGCAGAATTGACGACCCCCACCGGCGCCGCAATCCTCAAAGCGACCGCCGTCGCATTCGGACCTCTACCGGCCATGCAAATTGAAAAGGTTGGCTACGGTGCTGGAACGCGAGACCTGGATCAGCAAGCCAACGTTCTTCGTGTTCTGATCGGGCAGTCGCCAGAGACACCGACCTCGGTTGACAAGATTGAAACCGATCATGCTGTGATGCTGGAGACCAACCTTGACGATTGCAGTCCCGAACAGCTCGCCGACTGTGTTGCAAGGCTATTCGACGCGGGGGCGTTGGATGTTTATCAAACAACCTGTGTCATGAAAAAAGGTCGTGTGGGAACTCAACTTTCAGTTCTCACCTCCAGTCCTCGAGTGGGATTGATGGAGCAGATTATCTTTGAGCACTCCTCTGCGATCGGGATTCGTCGCTATCCAGTGCATCGCCACAAACTTCCCCGAGAACATCGGACATTGGAAACAAAATTTGGCCCAATTCGTGTGAAGATCGTCACGCTGCCAAATGGAAACACGCGTCTCAAAGTTGAGGATGACGATGCCAGGGAAGTTGCAAATCGCGAGGGAGTCAGCAGCGAAGCGATTCGCCGACATGTTGAGTTTATGCAGCGATCAATCAACGAGTAGGTGTTGGGGGGTGGATGAATAGAACGATATCCACACCAGCG
>JADHOA010000101.1 GCA_016779185.1 Rubripirellula sp. | reverse complement strand
CAATGTGATGGATGTTTGGGCGTCTAAAAAATTTGCGGAATCCCAGCCACGTTTTTAGGCGTTTGGACGTGTGCTTGGGATTGTTAAAAGTGACAAATGACTTAAGAAATTGCTTGCGAAAACCTTTTTCGCTCACACTGGCATCGTAAGCGAAAACATCGACGTCTTTTTTCTGCACAAATTGCTCTTCAAAGCTCCAGTTGTCAAAAACACCGAAACTGATCAGTAGATCAGACTTTTCCATATCGGCTTTGCTGACAAGGTAGCCACCGTCATTGTCGCTTCCGATTCGCTCCAAGTCGGTCGCGGTTCTGAACGAGAAGTGCCGGGGTAGATTGGCTTGCATGGCAGATCTTCGGGCTTGAATATTTGTGTATGCCACGACCTGCTTAGCCTTGGTGTTACCAACACTCCCTAGGTTTGATCGTTTGCTGCCCCGCTATGATCACCGACTGAAGATATAAGCAAAGAGGCTATTCCCACTCGATGGTCGCGGGTGGTTTGCTGCTGATATCATAACAGACGCGATTGACACCTTTGACTTCATTGATAATCCGTGAACTCATCTTCGCTAAAAGATCGTACGGAAGACGACTCCAGTCTGCCGTCATAAAGTCGTTGGTGTTGACGCTGCGAATCGCAACCGCGTTTTCGTAGGTTCGTGCATCTCCCATGACGCCAACGCTTTGAACGGGCAACAGCACCGCAAACGATTGGCTTGTTTCTCGGTAGAGACCTGCTTTCTGGATTTCTTCCACGACGATTGCATCAGCCTCGCGAAGCACCGCGAGACGTTCTTTAGTGATCTCACCGAGGCAACGTACCGCAAGACCAGGGCCGGGGAAGGGGTGTCGCCAAACCAGATGTTCTGGAAGACCGAGTTCGATTCCAAGTCGACGTACCTCGTCTTTGAAGAGATCACGAAGCGGTTCGATTAATTCAAAGCCGAGTTCCTCAGGGAGCCCGCCAACGTTGTGATGCAGTTTGATGGTTGCGGCAGGTCCGTCAGGATCGGCACCGCTTTCAATGACATCGGGATAGAGAGTTCCTTGTGCAAGGAAATGGGCGTCTTCTATCTTGGTTGCTTCAGCCTTGAAGCACTCAATGAATTCGTAGCCAATGCGACGCCGTTTGTCCTGCGGTTCACTGATCCCCGCAAGTACTGAAAGAAATTGCTCTTCTCCCTGAACGACGTGTAGGTCGGTCTTGAAGTGTTCAGAGAACTCCTTGATAACCATTTCCTGCTCACCTTTTCGCAGCAACCCATTATCGACGAGGATGCACGAGAGTTGCGGTCCGATGGCCTTGTAAAGAAGGGCAGCGACGACGCTCGAATCGACCCCGCCGCTCAAGCCACAAATGACACGACGATCACCGACCTGGCGGCGTAGTTCGTCGATTGTCGCTTCGGCAAAGTCACCCATGGACCATGTCGGTTCACATTCACAGACACCAATGACAAAGTTGCGAAGCAGTTCTCCGCCGCGTGGCGTGTGCGTGACCTCGGGGTGGAATTGTAGTCCATAAACTGGCAGTTCTTTATGCTGGATCGCAGCATACGGGCAGGTGTTGGTTTTTCCAATCGGCACGAAAGCGTCGCTGATGCTCGACACCTGATCACCATGACTCATCCAGACATCCATCTCGTCCGGTAAACCAGCAAAGAGTCCCGAGTGATCTGAAATTTCGCAAGTCGCCGGACCATACTCCCGCGACGGCGTGTTATCGACTTTTCCCCCCAACGCCTCACACGTGAGTTGCATGCCGTAACAAATGCCGAGGACCGGGATTCCTAGATGAAATAACTGGGGGTCACATCGCGGGGCTCCGTCCTCGTATACGCTCGCTGGGCCACCCGAGAGAATGATTCCCTTGGGAGCAATCTCTGCTAGCCGCTGGGCATCAATGTCATGACGCAAAATCTGACAATAAACATTTTGCTCCCGCACCCTTCTGGCAATCAGTTGCGCGTACTGCGAACCAAAATCAAGTACGACGATGCGTTGCTGCGTCAAATCTGAGGCCGAATTTGATTCGGACAAGCTCGATGGAGTGGTCGTTCCCGATACGGAAGAGTCTTTGGAGTTCGTCATCCTGATGATGCCACGTGCGAAGAGTCGCGAAGATGTAATTCAAAAGTTTAGGAGATGCGTTCCAGCTTCCCAAGGGGCCCACGTCGCTAGGTTTAGGGTTGCCCTTTCACCAGTGGCCGCTTTACCACGCGGATGATTGTGCTTCGTTTCAGTTTTCCTCGTGGTAGGGATCTTGGTTGTGGGGGAATACTTTTCCCTGATCTGCTGCTTCTTGGGGGGGATTCGACCGTTAAGCTAATATGGGTGATGATTACGCTTGCAGCAGTGGCAAACGGTGGGCAACCCTAGGGTTTCAAAATGGTTCTATTTTGAGTCACATGTGAATTTTTCGGCAGCGAGAGCGAAACAGTGAGAATCCTTCTTTCAAACGACGACGGCGTCTATGCTCCGGGCCTAGCAGCGTTGGAGCAGCAGTTGCGGCACCTCGGTGAGGTCGTGGTTGTAGCACCCATGACGGAACAGAGCGGGGTTGGCCACTCCATTACTTTTCTCACGCCACTTACGGCTAAATCCATTCACCGTGAAGGTCGCCATTGGGCTTGGGCCGTGGATGGCTCGCCAGCCGATTGTGTCAAACTGGCGATCGGGCAATTGTACCAAGATCAACCGTTTGATCTCGTCGTCAGCGGTATCAATCATGGACTCAACGCCGGCATTAACGTCCTTTACAGCGGAACGGTCGCGGCAGCGGTTGAAGGCGCATTTTTTGGGGTCACGAGCGTCGCGGTATCGCTCGAGTACGACGAAGACGCCGATTTTCAAGCTGCGGCGGTGATCGCTCGGAATGTGATCAGCGGCATCATGAATCGCTCGGAGTCCAGCGGCGGCTTGTTTAATCTCAATATTCCTACCGCAGCTACCGAGGGACCCAGCACGGTGAAGGTGGTTCCGATGGGGTTGGAGCAATATGGTCGTCGCTACGAGAAACGGACCGACCCACACGGCCGAGATTATTATTGGGCACTGTGGACCGAACCGGAGCAACCTCCACCCGAGTCGGCAGACGTCATCCAGCTGCGTGATGGAAATGTGACGCTGACGCCTCTTAGGTTTGATCTAACGGATCCGTCCCGACTCAAGCAAATGGCCAATTGGAATCTCAGAACCTGATTCTCGGTAGATTTTTCCCTCAATCCCTTTTACTTGGGCCGTTTCGACGTTTGGATAACTTGCTTGCGCATGGTTCGATGTTCGATGTTCGATAACCTGCACACGTTTGGATAGCCTGCACGCCGTTGGACAGGTTGCCTTCATGCCCAGGGGACCACTCAAGCTATTTCGACTGACTTACAGGTTCGATTCCTCGAATAGGGGGCTTCAACCCTCGAGATTGTGACGGTTTTGTCGGCTCGATCGTCAGACTAGCGGTGGGGCGGAGTCCATCTTTGGCCGTTTCCCCCCTCCCGAAATGGTGATTTAGTGAGTAGGCTTTCGGCTGAGATTCCTTTCGCAAATAGGCCGCGTGCGGGGCGTAGGGGCGTTTTTTTCAACTTGTGAGTGAGCTATCCACTGATGACTGTTGCATCGAGTGACATCAATAAACTTGCCGTCGACACCATTCGAACCCTCAGTATGGATGCAGTTCAGACAGCCAACAGTGGGCATCCCGGCACGCCAATGGCTTTGGCGCCAATTGCCTACCAATTGTTCAACCACACAATGAACTACGATCCGGCTCAGCCAAATTGGCCTTCACGAGATCGATTTGTCTTGTCCTGCGGTCACGCTTCGATGCTTCTTTATAGCGTTTTGCATCTCGCAGGCGTTCAGGAAACCGACAAAGAGGGGAACCCGACCGGTAATCCATCCATTCGCCTCGAAGATATCCAGAATTTTCGTCAAATCGGCAGTCCATGCGCAGGGCATCCAGAGTTCGGTGAAGCTGCCGGGATTGAGACCACGACAGGACCGTTGGGAGCCGGTGTCACCAATTCGGTTGGAATGGCGATGGCCGAAAAATGGCTTGCTGCAAACTACAACACCGCCGACCACAAACTCTTTGACTACAACGTTTATGCTCTTTGCAGCGACGGTGATTTGATGGAAGGTGTGGCATGTGAGGCGGCTAGCCTCGCAGGTCACCTGAAGTTAGACAATTTGTGCTGGCTCTATGACGATAACCACATCACGATCGAAGGTGATACAGATCTGGCGTTTAGCGAAGACGTTGCGATTCGATTCCAGGGTCTCGGCTGGAACGTCTTGAAAGTTGATGACGCTAATGACCTCGATGCTTTGAAATCCGCTATCGAATCATTCCAAGCATGCAACGATCGCCCGACCCTGATCATTGTTCGAAGTATCATTGGCTTCGGAGCACCGAACAAACAGAACACCCATAACGCCCACGGAGCACCGCTGGGTTGGGATGAAGTCGCACTTGCCAAGGCGGCGTACGGACTGCCTGCGGAAGAAAAGTTCTACGTCCCCGAAGGAGTTCGGGAGCATTTTGATGCAAATCTTGGGGTTCGAGGAGCAGAGGCTTATCAGGCTTGGAAATCCACCTGGGAAAGTTACCAAGCCGAGAACGCGGAAAAAGCAGCCGAGCTAACCGACCTGTTCGCTGGAAGGCTTCCTGCGGGTTGGGATCAGGACATTCCAGTTTTTGAGGCGAGCGAAAAAGGCGACGCAACTCGAAATAGTAGCGGTAAGGTTCTCAATGCGATTGCCAAGCGTGTTCCTTTCATGATCGGTGGATCGGCTGACTTAGCACCAAGTAACAAGTCGGATCTTACGTTCGAAGGTGCTGGTGAATTTTTACCCGGAGCTTTCGGGGGTAGAAATCTGCATTTCGGCATTCGCGAGCATGCCATGGCTGGTATTGTCAACGGTCTTTCGCTCTCGGGACTTCGCTCGTACGCCGCAACCTTTTTTGTCTTCACCGACTACATGCGTGGCGGAATGCGTCTGTCTGCAATCATGCATCAACCGGTCATTTACATTTTGACCCACGACTCAATTGGGGTCGGTGAGGATGGGCCAACCCACCAACCGATCGAGCATCTGACTGCCTGTCGTGCAATTCCTGGATTGAATGTTTTTAGGCCTGGTGACGCGAACGAAGTCGCGGAGTGTTATCGCGCCGCGATGGCGATCAATAACGCTCCGTCCGCGTTTGTCCTTTCTCGCCAAAATATGGAGACTCTGGATCGCTCGCAAACAGCGGCAGCCTCCGGATGTGCACAAGGCGGCTATGTCGTAATGGACTGCGAAGGCACACCCGAAGTCATCTTAATGGGTAGTGGAAGCGAATTAGGTCTCTGCGTGGATGCGGCACGGAAATTAACCGCCGATGGCAGAAGCGTGCGGGTCGTCAGTATGCCGTGCATGGAACTCTTCGAAGCACAATCCGCTGAGTACAAAGAGCAAGTTCTGCCTGCAGCCGTCACGCAACGTGTGGCTGTGGAGGCCGGCTTGCAAATGTCTTGGGATCGTTGGATCGGCCTTCAGGGTAAATTTGTGGGCATGAGCAGCTACGGTGCCAGCGGACCTTACGCAGAAGTCTATAAGCACTTCGGGATCACCGTTGACGCTGTCGTCACCGCAGCGACCAGTTTCTAATCGCAAACGCGGCTTTGACGTCGTAAGTCGATTCGAACCGGCGATGGACGCAAAAACGGTTAGGGTCAGTCGGAGACTCGCTGGTTAACAGCGAGTTTTTTGTGCATCCTACTGAAGGCATCGCTGACCCAATTTCTAAAAGCGGCGATCGATACTGAAATCCGCGATCGTCTTCAGGCACCGTTTTGCCTCGCCCTCACCGATTGGTTCAAGGGCAAGAATGGCATCGGAGTGATGCTGGCGAGCCACCGATCGCGTGTAGGCCTGTGCGTCGGATTTTTCGAGCATCGGCAGTAACTGTTCTGCCCGATTGGCCGCAGGGCCTTCGAGAATTTTTTGAATCTGCAATCGATCGATAGCGGATGCTGTCTCAAGAAGACGAATGATCGGTAGGGTGGTTTTTCCCTGTTCCAAATCGGTTCCGAGTGTTTTTCCAACCAGTTGGTCATCGCCCCAAAGGTCGAGGTAGTCATCTGCAATTTGGAACGCGATACCGAGAGAGTTGCCAAAACGCGCCGCAGCAGTGATCTCGGCTTGGGACGCGCCTGAGAACCTCGCTCCGAGTTCGCAGGCGACGCGACAAAGCTCGCCCGTCTTTGCCTGAAGCATCGAGAGGTAAGTGATTTCATCAAGCCTGATGTGATCGCGGTGCAATACCTGTCTCAGCTCGCCTTCGCAAACTCTTCGAGCTGCTTCGCCGACTTTCTCACATGCGGTCGTGCAGTGTGTGGTTGCAGCAAGCCTGTACGCCTGAGAAAACAGGTAATCACCGACCAATATGCTGGTATGAGCGTTCCACTGAGCGTTGATGGTGGGCACATGTCGGCGTTCGTTCGCACCGTCGAGAACGTCGTCGTGGATGAGCGTTGCGGTATGCACCATTTCGACGACGGTGGCGATGGTCTGGTGGCGAGGGGTGAGATGCCCACAAGCATGGCCAAACAGCAGCACCATTGCGGGCCTTAGACGTTTCCCTCCCAGTTGTGTTCCATGCCGAAGAAGTTGTTGGAGTTCAGGATAGGGTGAGGAAAGTTCTGTGTTAAGTTGTTGTTCTACCGATTGCAGTTCACTGCGAACTGGGCCGTAGAACTTAGCCAAGATTGCTTCGCTTGATTCCGAGTTGACGGTTGCCCTTTTCGCCTGTTTCGACCTTGATTGAACCTGGTGATTCGAAGGGCGGTCCCGTCGGTTGTCGACAATCTCGGATTGTCTCGCGGTCGGGGAATAGAGGTTCATGGTCGTGTCACAAATTGTCAGGAGAACGCCGATTCATGGATTGCGAAAAGGTCCCTGTGCTCAGATCAATTTTCGCTAAACCGGTAAACCGCGGCGAGTTCGACTCCTTAACAGCTGTTACTTCAACTCGATTGAAAATCACCTGATTTACCACCTGATTTTTGAATCAGCCTCAGGTTCGTGATCACAGCGGTTCGATCGGCTGATTTAATCATGTCGTAAACCGTAAGGCAGGCGATACTCGCCGCGGTCATCGCCTCCATTTCGACCCCTGTCTTCGCGGATGTCCGCACCTCCACGATACAATTCAGAGTGGCCCGATTCGAGTCGGCGTCGTTTGCCGTCCATGCAAACCGTACCGAGACCGCCTCGATTGGGATTGTATGACAAAGTGGAATCAGCTGTGCCGTCGATTTTGCCGCCTGGATTCCAGCGATCCTAGCGATTCCAAGTACATCACCCTTGGAAATCTTAGCTGCTTGAATCGTTTTGGCGGTTTCACCCTTCATGATCACGTCAGCCGATGCAGTGGCGACTCGAACGGTCGTCGCCTTCTCAGACACGTCAACCATATGGGCGTTACCCTTGTCATCGAAATGGTTAGATCGCTGATTCACTGAAGTTTGCTCCCGCGATTTCGATCAAGGTGGTGAAGTTTGGGACACTACGACGCGGTTGCGTTGCAGCGGCATTCCTTGATGATGCTTTTTTTCTGCAGACCTTTTTAAACCATTCCAGTGGGTTTCAGTAGTTGCCTGCGCGGTGATTGGCTGAGGAAAGACCAACCAAGGAGCGACTTGGAACACTCGATCACCAACGCTCATCTATGTTCGTGGTTCATCAGGCGTCCCAGAGTTCAAAGTTGCCAGATTCAACTTCGCGGATTTACATTTGGAGCTTCCGACATCAATTTCGAATTTGCTAGGCCCAACGACTTTGGTTTTACGGATTGTCTCCGGCTCCAAGAGGCGGACAGCGTCGAGATGCTTCAATTCTCGCCAGCGGTCTTTTCTCAACGATTAATATTTCAATCTTTCGTGACACAGGGTCGATTGGCTTACCGAGCGGGCGTTGATGATCGCAAGCCGGCTTGGGAAGGGACGCATGTGGGGAGGTACGACAGCAAGTTCGACGCTGGGTTAGAGACAGCGTGTTGTTGGCTGCACGCAAACGTCGATTGAGACAGCTCCGACCAGTCCGAAAAAATCGTTGATCGCCATCGATCAATAAAAAAAGCGTTCTCCATCTGCGGGGATGGAGAACGCCTTTAGCGAGGTCTTTCTAAGTCGAGTCGGCCAACACTCATTCACGAGGAAATGAATGTTCGTCAACGAATTAGACGAGTTCTTTTCTCGAACCGACGAGCGTACGAAGACGCTCTGCAAGCAGGTGAGCATCGAAAGGTTTCTTGAACGTTTCGTTGATGCTGCTGCGATCGAAACTCATTGGCTGCCCATCATCTGGAAGCAGAGCAATCAGAACGATGTCGGTGAAGTCGATATTCTTTCGAAGGTTCTGGCAGATTTGCACCGCTTCGATCTTCCCAATCGAGAAGTCGACGATGATGCAGTCTGGATTGAAACTTTCTGCTTGAATACCAGCTTCGAAACCGCTAGCTGCAACAGCAACTTTGAACGCTTTCTCAGGTGGCAATTCTCGCTTGAGATTCTCAATCAACACTTGGTCTTGAGCGACGATTAGGCACTTTGCCATTGCTTCGTCTTCAAGATCGCCCAAGGGCATGCCGTGCTCTTTGAGAAACTTAATCAAGTATTCTCGTGGAATACGACGGTCCTGTGATCCAGGAATGCGATAGCCTTTCAAACGCCCCGAGTCGAACCATTTTGATACGGTTCGGGGTGCTACTTTACAGATCTTGGCGACCTGTCCAGTTGTGAAGACCTTCATGCTAGGTTCTCCATAACGCCTCGTTTAATTTCCCTCGAACAATGGTGCGTCGGTATCCATTGTTCTCGCAGCCATTCATCGCGTTTCAGTCAAGCGAGTGGTCGGTCCTGATCGACTACTCTCCGTCAGTCGCGGTGGGTCGCGATGTCGGAACAAAGTGCTTTTCATCTTCACGTTGGGTCTAGGCTACCCGGTTAGCATCTTGCGACGCTCGCCCTGCGGGATCCTCGCGGTTTTAGTTGTTAAAAGTCGTTCAGTTTTTGGTCAGGTTAAGAACATGACCGGCCACCCAGAGGTGGTTTAGGGGAGAAACTAAGAGATGTTGGCGATCAACGCCCAACCTTCCTCGCGATTGAGTCAATCGACTCACCGTGGGACGATTTGGCTATGTTCGCCAATCTGCTTCGTTTAACTCGTGAGATCAGTGGTTTGACTGAATCACAAAGCGAAGCAATTCCCCAGATTCCCCCCTGGGTAGATGTGAGCTCGACAAACTTGCCTCGCGAACGGGGCAAACGTTGAACCGTCTCTCTACTTAAAAAAGGCGAGAGTGACTCATCCGAGAATTATTGTCGAGAAAAACCGTCCCAACTCTTTAGTGTGTTTGATTGGGAATAAGCACTATCAGCGGTTTCTTCCCACTTCACGGTGCGACCCGAACCTACAACCACTGATTCCGGTTTGCGTAATTGCGGTGTTTTGTGGGGTTTTGAGTGGGTGTAGCTTGTTTCGTTGGGGCCGTCCGCCGTCACGGTCGCACGAGAAAAATTTTTTGCGAATCGTCGCTTGGGAACCGCTTTGAAGTTCAAATTACTCCGTTTGCAGCAATCGCAGCGATTTCTTGGGTATGTCGGCATGGACTTGCGTAGGTTGATAAGATCATAGGCACCACCGACCTTGGTGGCGTCTCCTTTTCTGATACAACGCCGATCAGGTTCCATTAGGGTTTAATCGCTGGATACTTCTAACTTTTTAAAGGAAATGATTCATGGATGACGTCGGTTACGATTTCTTTCAGCGAGCCGTTGAGACCCCAAGTCCATCGGGATACGAGCAGAGGCTGCAGGCTTTGGTGGCCGAGTATCTTGATGGCCACGTCAAGGAATCGAGAGTCGATGTCCATGGAAACTTAATTTCTTCTGCGGGAGATCAGCTGGGACCTCGTTTGATGTTTGCTGGGCATTGTGACCAGATTGGGATGCTGGTTTCCCACATTGACGAGGAGGGCTTTGTTTATGCGCAGACCATCGGCGGCTGGGATCCTCAACAACTCATTGGTCAATCGATGACCATTTGGACGCAAAACGGTCCAATTGCGGCAGCAATTAGTCGCAAACCCATTCATCTTCTTACTACCGAAGAACGCACAAGAGTCGTGCGTCTCGAGGAGCTTTGGCTCGACGTGGGCGCCCGAGACGGAGAGGCTGCGCGGGAATGTATCCGGATTGGTGATCCCATCACTTTGGATCTCAGGCTTCGTCGATTGATGGGTAATCTTGTCTGCGGCCCAGGCATGGACAATAAATCGGGAATGTGGACGGTAATCGAAGCTCTTAAGCGAGCCGTGACTGCACCGCTGCAATGTCACTTGCACAGCGTATCGACCGTTCAAGAAGAGATTGGGCTTCGCGGAGCCAAGACGGCCGCGGGGAGTATTGATCCGCAAGTGGCGATAGCGGTTGATGTCACCCATGCATCGGATTGCCCGACGATTAGTAAGCAGATGCAAGGGGATCTAGCGGTAGGCCGAGGCCCAGTTATCTTTCGAGGTCCCAACATCAACCCAGAGGTTGCGGATCGGCTAATTCAGCTGGCCGAAGAGAATCAGCTGCCTTACCAACTCGCTGCGATCGGTCGCGCGACACCCAACGATGCTAATGTTATGCAAATCCATGGTGGTGGTGTCGCCACAGGCTTGGTGGCGATTCCGAACCGTTACATGCACTCAGCCGTGGAAGTTATTTCAACGGATGACTTGGACGCGGCGGCTGAGTTGCTCGCTAAATTCGCACAGGCGTTATCACCCGCCGATGATTTTACTCCGCGCTGCTAATCCCGGTTTTTTTGCTCGGGGACGTTCACAGCGTCCTATCGTTGTTTAATTCGTGTATCCGAGAAACAATTTTTTGGCAGATCCGTTTCACACTGCTACCGGCATTCCACATGTCCAGTACCAATCCGCCACAACCGAATCGCAACCACTTGAACGCTGATAGCCGCCGTGAAGAGAGTCTCGGGCAAGATAAGAAAAGTTCAGGGCTTTCTGAGTCTTTCGATCCCACTGCAGATAGCAAGAATCAACAAGATTTGACTTCACCCGGAAATTTTCAGGGAATGGCGGAACCGGAAGACGTCAGCCTATCCGATCCGCTTTTACTTGAAAAAGTCAGCGGCAAAGACGCGTACACTTCGCTTGTTGATAGCCTGCCGCTGTGTGTTTTGATTAAAGATACGCAGGGCCGAAGGTTGTTCGCCAACTCTTCTTATCTACGATTTCGCCGAGTCGAGCTTGGTGAGTTGGTGGGGAAGCTGGATTCGGACCTGTTCCCAGATGAGATCGCTAAGGAATATTCGGCTGATGATGCTCGCGTGCTCCGCGAGCAGCAACCGCTTCATAATGTCGAGGTCACTCGTAATGGTGAAGGCAAGGAGTGCTGGATTGAGCGAGTGAAGAGTCCGATTTTTGACTCGCGGGGAACGGTGATCGGTCTGCAGGTCATGTTTTGGGATGTCACCGATCGCGTTCGAGCCGAAGAGTACCTGCGGCATGAGCGTCATCTTTTGGATCACTTAATGACGCACATCCCGGATTCGATCTACTTCAAGGATCGCAA
>JADHOA010000100.1 GCA_016779185.1 Rubripirellula sp. | reverse complement strand
CTAAGATTCCTTTGAGCTGTTTGGTTTGATCACGAAGCAAGGGTTTGTAACCCTGATCCCGTTTTGCTCTGAGATAGTGATAGGGATTCATATAGGCAAAATCATATTCGCCCCTCGAAAAACTAGCTTCAAACTCAGGGATTGATCTGCTAGGACTGACTTGTATTTGGAGCCCGCTAGCGAGTTCGAGTTGCCGAATGAGCGGTTCCCATACCTCTGCGAGATGCTTGATACCAAACTGCGGAACGACCCCAAACGATAGCTGTTGAGCGTGTGGTTGCTCGTCTCGTCGTTGCTCGTCTCGTTTTGGTGGTGTGTCGGGTCTTGTTGATAACCAAAGCGTGCATATTAGGATCGCGACTAGAGGGATGCTCCATCTTTTCACAGATCGTTCTCCGTCTTCGTGAACGTCGTGGTCGAACCTATCGATGATTGTTATTCCACCGCTTGTTCGAGGACTGCCTGACGACGCTGAAGGAAAAGTAGTCGGGTCGAGGCAGACGTTACACAACGCGATTTGGCGAGTAAGGTGACTGCACTGGTAAAGAATAACATGTGCAATGCCCGCTGTTTTGATCACCGAATCGACTTTTGGGTGAAAGCGATCAGGATTTGCGGATTGAGTCGTTTAGGTAACGTCTTATCCCGCCGTTTCGACCGCAGTTGCCCGTTTGGCGTGTTGGCCACTTTTCCGATACGCCGTCTTTTTCAAACCATCGTTGACCGAAGATGCCACCTGCAACGGTGGTTGGGATCGTGCCTTTTGTTGCGGCATCGACAGCGTACGGGTTCGTTTCGTTGAGTTGTCTTGTCTCGCCATGGTACGAAAGACAGGAGCTTTTCGCTGGGACTGGGTGTTGGGACTGGGAGCAAGGTGGTGAACCCGGATTGATTTGGCTCATCAAAATCCTCACTCGAATGAAATTTCTCTAGCTGTTCTGAAACTAAGTGGTGCCCGGCTACGGGTGAAATCGATTGCTAGTTGAGCAGGTAGACTCTTGAAAATCACATCATTCGATTAGGGGATTCACTCCCATTTCACATCTCGAGCGACAGGTGGCCTTCTAGTCTTGTTGCGAGGGGCTTTCTGCAACGGCTTTTCAGTTTGCTCGTGGTTTCCAGAGAGGCTTTGCGACACCCTTAAGGTTCTTGCGATCATTGTCATCGGGCGTTGTGCCGAGCGTGATGTCAAATGTTACAGCAAGTTCTCCGATGCTTGAGTTTGGTAGAGGCTGAAAGTCACCGAGCAGCATTTGTTTTGCCTCGGCGTTTAGCCGATTTAACAATCCATCACCAGCATTGTTTGGATGGTCTTTGATGTAGAGCTGAGTGGTCAAGATTCTTTGACCTGCCTTGCTGACCCCTACATGGATGTGAGGAGTTCGGCCGGGATAAGGAACCGGTTTAATGGTTCGAAAGTAATAGCGTCCCTGCGCATCGGTGAGGAAACGCCCGTAACCCTGAAAGTTCTTATCTTGGTTTTCTCGATTCGTTTGATCGCCCGTATGAAGATAAACTGCGTTGTTGTCTACCTGCCATATTTCGATGAATGCGTTTCGAACGGGTGACCCAGCCGTGTCACGAACAATGCCACTCAGGTGCGTAATGTCGCCCACCGCAGGTGTAATGGAATCGTTTATAACTAGCAGGTCATTATCGGTGTCGAGCGGAAGTTGGTTTGGGTAAAAAGGGCCTTCGGTTTGAGATGGCGTTTCAAGAATTTCTGCGAACACCCCTTTCGTGGTCAACGCCGCAGATCCCAATGCTAGTCCCGTCTGAAGAGCATGTCGGCGATTCAATGTTTGCGTTGGGTGGTGCATCACGTAATCCTTGGTGATCGATGGGGCAGTGGTGTGAATGGGACGAAAGGTCGACGAACTTGTCATGAACAGCAATTAGGCGCTCTTGCTCCACCGGGATTGTATCGAAATGACTTCGCTCGCGTATTCCCAGATCTTTCGAATTCAGATCTCTCGAATTCTGATCCACACCGGCCCGGTCCATATAATCGGTACAACACGATCGTTGGAAAAGAACACCGTCATTTAACGATTACCCGTGGGTACCAGCGAGGATTGCTGGCATAGACTTTTGTGTGGTGGTTATCTCTTTTTCTTGAAAACAGAAACAAAATCAACGACTTCATGAATCGGCATCCTTCACGATGACCTCCTGCCGCAGCGGTGCGGGTGGCTCGTGGATGACTTTTGATGATCGGCCTCATTCGGTTGAGTAGCGGATCACTATTTTGCCAAAGCGATATGGATCAATTGAAAGGCGCGAGCGGTGAGAAATCTTTCGGCTAGGACGGTGAATTTTATAGTTGCAGTCATGTTGATTTTTTTGGGAATTGGCTGCTCATTTGAAACCGACGGGACGTTCTCATCAGGATCGGGCGAGGACGGTGCGTCCGTTACTGAAACGTCTGACCCAACTGGCGTGGGCCTGCTGCTTGGTGATCGAGTTACTGCGGTCGAATCAAGTGCGCAGGTAACATCTGAATCGCGAGATTCGGATGACCTTCCTGTGAGCAAGGAGCGAACCGTCGAAAATCGCCTTGGAACCGTTTTTAGCGAGCCGTCGCTACGATGGAGACTAGCTCCGGAGTTGATCGAGATTGATTTGCCGGAGATCACGAACCCCTACGCGATTTGGGGTGCTACAGGACGCGACGATTTCGGCAACCTCTATTTGGGTGTGTCCTGTCGAGGAAATTGGGAAGACTCTGCAGCGCTCTGTCGAGTCGAGCAGGGGCAGAGCCAAGCTAGTTTCTTGGGAGATGCAGTTTCCAACCTTCGTCGTCTCGAGATTGCTCATGACTCAACCATGCAAATGAAAATCCACTCCAAGCCCGTGCAGGCGGACGATGGCTATCTCTATTTTGCGTCGATGGATGAATACGGTGAAACGGAGAATGGAAGTCGATTGCCTTTCTACGGTTCCAATCTATGGCGAGTAAGAGCTGGTAACGTGCGTTCGACCCAGCAGTGGGAGCACTTGCTCGCTGTGCCTGAAGGGATTGTAGCCACTGGTTGTACAGGTCGGTACGTCTATGCACTTGGTTACTATCAACATGAGTTGTATCAGTTTGATACGCAAACTCGCGGCGTTAAGAAAGTGCAAGTTGGATCAGCCGGTGGTCATATCTCGCGGAATTTTTTGGTTGATCTCAAAGAGCATGTTTATGTCCCGCGAGTCGTGCTGCGAGGCGCCGGAGATTACATCGTGCAGTTGATTGAGATGGATACCGATTTACGCGAAGTCGCTTCGCATGCTCTCGAAGATTATGGCGCGACTTCTGACTTTGATTCGCATGGTATTGTTGGTTTCGCTTTTCTTAAAAGTGGGGAATGTATTTTTACCACGGCAAAAGGTGCGCTCTATCGTCTAAAGCCTGGCGACGACGCACCTTCCACGCTTGAACGTCTCGGTTGGTTTCATCCAGACGGCGAAAGCTATCCGTCGGTGCTTTGTTCACCAGATGGTGAGTCATTAATCTGCGGATTGGTAAGTCACAAAGAGTGGGTGGTTTATGATCTGGAACAGTGGCGAGGCGAAGTTGTTCCGCTATCGCCCACCGCCAAGAGGCTATTGGAACGCAACGCAACCTTAGCCTACGGTAGCAACACCCGCGATGACCAAGGTGACGCAGTGCTCGTTGGTTGGTATCAGAAAGAGGGTGCAAGCGAGTTCCTGCCCTATGCAGCACGCATTCACTGGCCCAACTTATGAGGAAGCAGACTGTTTACAGCCTGTATTCACTCAGTTTTAGCGTTCAAGCTAAACATTCGAACTTACTTCGAAGCTGGCTGAAGCTGGTTGAATCGATCAGTGGAAACATGAGATTGCGGTTCATCCATCATGTCAAAAGACATAAGTTCCTGAGCGTTTTTTAGCATCTTTTGACAGTCTTGGCTGAGATGTGTCAGGTGAAGTGTTTTGCCGAGCTGATGGTATTTTTGAGCGACGGAGTGAATCGCTTCCAAGCCTGAGTGGTCGTAAACTTTTGTGAAGTAAAAGTCGATGACCACGCATTCTGGATCCTGCTTCGGATCAAATATCTCTTTGAACTGAGTGGTGGATGCAAAGAAAAGCGGCCCATGTATTTGGTAGATCTTGGCTCCGTGTTCATTGCGGCGTATTTCAGCGTTCACGTTTTTGGCATGTTTAAACGCGAAGGCGAGCGACGACACGATGACGCCGATGATCACCGCCGAGGCGAGATCGTGCATCACCGCAGTGTACAAGGTGACGGTTACCATGACGAGGAAGTCGGTGGTCGGTACTTGACGATAAAGTTTCAGCGAAGCCCACTCAAACGTTCCAATCACCACCATGAACATGACGCCGACAAGTGCGGCCATGGGGATCATTTCGATCCAGCGGGAAAAAAATAAAACAAACGTTAAAAGGCTGCATGCAGCGAAAACGCCCGAGACCCTTCCCCGCCCTCCCGATTCGACATTGATCAATGACTGGCCGATCATCGCACAGCCACCCATTCCACCAAAGAATCCACAGAGAATGTTGGCAAAGCCTTGGCCTAAACATTCTCGATTACTACTTCCCTGTGTTTCGGTAATTTCATCGATGAGTGTAAGGGTCATCAATGATTCAATCAGACCAACTGCTGCGAGAATGATCGAGTAGGGCAGAATGATCCAAAGAGTTTCGAGATTTACGGGTGGAATGACGTGTGAGAGAAAAAACGGCAATGGTAAACCAGCACGAATACTCGTTTGTGCAGGGTCCAATTGGCTCATTGCGACAGAAATCGCGTCTGCTGATTGAGGTGATTCGGCTGGCGTTCCACTCGAGTCTACTGGTTGGCTTTCTCGCACCGATTTGACGGCGGCAACCTTGGCATTGGTCGTTAACATATCACCGACGGTCATAACAACATGATCTTGATTCGTCGCTGCCATCTTGCGAGGAAGGGTTGCATTGAGGGCAATTCCAATCGTTGATACCGATAGAATGGCAACCAAGGAGGCGGGTGCAGCCTTCGTTAGTTTGGGCAATAACCAAATAATGGCCATCGTTAAGGCGGTCAGGGAGAGCATGATCCAGAGGGCGGGACCTCCGATGGTTTCCAGATTCCCTGACAAGTTGATTGTTTTGAAGCTACCGAACTGCGCCATGCAGATCACGATCGCAAGTCCGTTGACGAATCCAAGCATGACAGAGTGTGGGACCATGCGGATCAACACGCCGAGTCTCGCCGCACCAATTCCGATCTGGATGAGACCGCAAAGGATCACCGCTGGAAAGAGATATTCGAGACCATGAATCGCCACCAGCCCCACAACGACTACCGCCATTGCACCTGTTGCCCCCGAGATCATTCCGGGCCTGCCGCCAAATAATGCGGCAATCAGGCCAATAAAAAAAGCTGAGTAAAGACCAATGATGGGTGACACACCGGCGACAAAGGCAAACGCAATCGCCTCGGGTACCAAGGCGAGTGCGACGGTAAGTCCCGATAGTAATTCGTTCTTGACGTTTTCTGGACGAGCAGAGAAGAGATTCAGCATGAAAGATCGGAGTAGGCTAATTTGAAAAAGTGTTGGTTTGGATCGACAAAATGTTGGGTAACCGAAATGCAGGTTCGAACACAGTCCGCATCATCTGAAGACGAACGGTTGGTTTTCCTTGGCGCAAATGTTTTTCCGCCAAGAACGTTATCCGGGGTTCCAAGAAGCCCAATGAGATCACTTGTTTACGAGTGAAGACAGAGTTTGGGGATCTTGGTATCAGCAGTCCGCCGTTTTGGTCGATTCGGATGCTCTTGTTCAGATGTAGCAGCTTGGAATTAATGGATGGCGTAGGTCTCATTGACTTGGTTCGTAAAGGTCGCTGTCACTTAAATCGTTGACGTCGGCCTCCACCCATGATGACGCCTCGACGATCGAAACGAGATCCAACATCCATTTTTAGACGGACCCTAACTCGGGATCACTGCGCTCACAAGGTCTTCTTTTGCTTGGGAATGAGCTGGATCCGTTTCTTGGAGTCGCAGATCTCTTTTTGCGGGGATTCTGGTCCCATAAAGGCTCGGGAAGGTGGGGCTAAGCCACTTTGTGGAGTTTGCTGTTGGTTAGGGATTTTTTGATGCTTTCTAGTGGTCATATTAAAGTTAACGAATCGAGGTCTCGCGATCTTCGTCGCCTCGTCTCGTTTGATTCGATCTGATGATGGACCCTACGAATGATCCAGTGAAGCGATTGGGCGCTGAGTTATAGCGTTTGCGTTTTAACCAAAGCACGAATAGAGCCAGAAGTTTTTGACACGGCGAGCTCGATTAAACCGGATTTGGTTTGGATTAAAGTAGAGATCAACTTGGAATGATCGAATTACATTTCAATAAGTCACAAACTGATTCATGAAGTGAACGAAAAAATGGTGGAGCCTAGCGTTAATCGAGATCAGCCACGTGCCGAAATCGATTTTTTGGGAAAAAAACTAGGTGAAGTGATTAGGCAGTTCGAAGGTGAAGATGCCTACCTTGTGGTTGAACAGCTGCGTCTGGCGTCGCGCGATAATCGAAGTGGTAACTCTGCGGCTGGCGAGCAGTTGAGGAAAGTGATCGAGGGCCTCGACGACAATCAGTATCGAGTGGTGATTCGCGCCTTTAGCGTGTTTCTCGATTTGATGAACGTGGTGGAGGATCGCACGCGCGTACGTGTTCTGGCGGAGCGAGCTCGTGATGTCTTTCCCTCGCCCAGAAAAGAATCCATTGGAGAAGCGGTTCAGTCTTTAAAAAATTTAGGTGTCAGCCAAAGCGATTTGGCTGAGCTTATTCGTCAATTAGATGTGGATTTAGTTTTTACTGCACATCCGACCGAAGCCAAGCGACGTTCGGTCCGGCGTAAGTTGCGCACGATTCGTGAATTGATGACCGAATTAGATCACGATCCGTGGCCTGAGAGACAGGCACAATTGGAAACGCAAGTTGGCAGTGAAATTGCGAAACTGTGGCAGACGGATTTCATCCGCCCCTGGCGTCCATCGGTGATGCAAGAAGTAGAACGGGGGCTTTCAGTTAAACCCGTTCTATGGGATGCAGTTCCGCGAATTGTTCGCGAACTTCGTAGTGCGATTGAGCAATGCTATGGATGCGATGTTGTTTCTGGGATTCGCTGTGTTCGATTTGGATCCTGGATCGGTGGCGATCGTGATGGGCATCCGGGCGTCACCGCGGATGTGACATGGGATACGGTCCTCTGGCTTCGTAGAGAGGCAGTCGCGTTTCATTTGAAGACAGCGAAGCGTCTATTTGATTCATTTAGCCTATCGTCCCGTCAGTCCGGAGAGATGGGCGATCTTTGCAAGTTGATTGAAGCTGCAGTTGAGAAGTGGCCGGAAGTAGAAAAGCGGTTTTCCCCAATACCTCCAAACGAACGACTACGTCGTTGGGTTTCGTTTATCCGCTGGCGACTCGAGAAAACTGAGGCATCGGTCGGTCGAATGATGGAGGCGAGTGCCGCAGCACTCGCTAGCAGAGAGGCCGGTGCAGATCGAAAACGACTTTGTTTTGATGAAGAGCGTCTTAACCTTTGCGGTGCATATGCCGACTCTCAAGAGCTTCAACAGGACGTGCAAGTACTAGTGGATGCGGTGGGTGATCTACCCGGCGGAGATTTATACCGCGTTGAGTTGCTCGATTGGAAAACTCAAGTTGAGACATTCGGGTTGCATTTGGCGAGACTTGATGTTCGGCAAAATGCCAAGATCTACCGTGAGGTGTTCAGTGAAATTGCCAGTCGACTTGGTTTGAGTGATGATCCAGAAACGCTTTCCGAACAGCAGCGACAAGATCTTTTGATCAAGACGATGGATTTACCGCTACGAGTGTTTGGGCATGATTGTTCGGAGAATACCGAGGAGGCATTACGACTTTTTGAAGTGCTTCATGAAGTAACCGATCGATACTCATTGCGACCTCTCGGTGCACATGTCATCAGCATGACTTCATCGATTACGGATGTACTTACCGTCTTATGGCTTTGGCGGCAAACCTTTGACGGTTCATCATCTGAGTTGCAAGAGCGATGTTTGCCGATCGCGCCGCTCTTGGAGACGATTGAGGATCTGCGGCAAGGGCCCGAAATTCTTTCACAAATGTTGCAGACCAATGTTTATCGTGATTACCTTCGCCGTCAGGGAGATCAGCAAATGATCATGCTCGGTTACTCTGACAGTACGAAAGATGGAGGCTATCTACCAGCATGTTGGTCGCTTTATCGTGCACAGCAAGAGTTAACAGAAGTGGCACGAAGTCACGGCGTGACGTTGACTTTTTTTCACGGGCGAGGCGGATCGCTGGGACGTGGTGGTGGACCTGCGGCTCGAAGCATTCTGTCTCTGCCCGCAGGGACTTTTCAAGGTCGTTTGCGTTTGACCGAGCAGGGTGAAGTTCTTGCAGATCGTTACGACGATCCTGAGATTGCGCATCGGCACTTGGAACAATTAGTTGGTTCTTCAATTTTGGCCGCTGGCGCACCCGGTGGTGAACCCTCCCCGAGTTGGCTCGAGAGGATGGACTGCATGGCAGACAAAGCATTGAAGCATTATCGACAACTCGTTGAGCTTGATGGGTTCGTTGAGTTCTTTCGAAACGCGACTCCGATTTCAGAAATCGAACAATTGCCAATCGGTTCACGTCCGTCCCGTCGAAAACCCGGCGGCGGATTAGCTGACCTTCGTGCGATTCCCTGGGTTTTTTCTTGGACTCAATCGAGGTGCCTATTGCCAGCTTGGTTCGGCTTAGGAGCATCATTGGAACAGTGGAACGATGATGCCGAGATTTTTTCACACCTACGAGAGATGTATCAGCAGTGGCCTTTTTTTCGGGGGATGATCGACAATGCGGAACTCGCCCTGGCCAAATCGGATCTTGGCGTGTCGCAATCTTATGGCGCCCTTGCAAAAGATTTACCCAATGGGAATGTCATTGCGTCCATGATACAGGATGAGTACATGAGATCGGTCAATGCGGTTTGTAAAATCACGGGTCAGGATTCAATGCTTGATGGAACTCCGTGGCTCAAAGAGTCGATTCGCGTTCGTAATTATTTTGTCGATCCATTAAATCTGATACAGATCGAATTAATGCGTCGGCATCAGTTGTCGGCCAATGGAGATGGTGAAAACGTTACCGATACGGAGGTGGAAGAGAAGCGTCATTTGATGAGGCTTTCCATCAACGGTATCGCAGCGGGTATGCGTACCAGCGGCTAACGTCGATCAAGGTTGTCTCGTGCAATCGAAATTTGGTTAGAAGCATTGATGCATGAGTTCGCAGGCTGACCAGCAGGGATTGGTTGTTCTCAACTCCTTTTTTTTCCGTGTGAGGAAATGAAAAGCCCGATTCATTTCCTTGTATCCGCTTTTTCGTTATCGAAGCAAAGCCGACGCTGATCCTTTGAATCGTTGGCCCGCACGGATTCGAACGAACCGTCGAATTGCACCGGTGTTTTTTGCAACATCGGAAGCTTTGTGCGTAGGAACCTGATGCAGATTTTTTTCATATGATCTGCTAGACTGCGTCATAGGTTCGAGTGCGGGATTGCTGAGCGATGGCTCGTTGCGATTTCGTAATTTGAGCGGTCTCAATGGTAATTCGCTGATTGATCGAATCCCCCACCCTGGCGTCATTGCTCAGTTTTTTGGGCCCCACCACATGCGATTCCACCTCAACCCCGCTGATGTCATCTCGCGATCCGTCATGTGTTCACGATATCCAATCGTTCTCGCAGCAGTCGCGGGAATACTGATGTTGGGGCCTTTTGTGGAAGCTGAGGAGTTGTCACTTTCCGATGCAAAGCGAATTGGCGCCGCCAACTCCCGTTTTTTCTCTGCGCCCAACGAGACTGGCGAGGCGGTAAGCGTTTCACTGGATGATCAGCTAAAACGACATGCCCAACGAATCGGAGAGTACGAATCGCTGATCCGTCCCATCTTGCAGAGTCACTGCGCGGAATGTCATGCCGAGGGTAACCGCGAAGGAAATTTTCGCTTTGACACGCTCAATCCAGATTTGGTGGATGGGGGCGACACCGATTGGTGGATCGAACTTTTTTCGGTGGTCACCAAAGGAGAGATGCCTCCATCTGACGCGGAGCCTTTGAGCGACGAAGACAGGACAAAGCTGGTTAATTGGTTGTCTGCTGAATTACAGGTTGCATCATCGATCAAGCGACGGAGCCAGAATCATTCAGGTTTTCGTCGCCTCACAAAATACGAATACAACTACGCACTTCAGGATCTTCTTGGTGTCCCGTGGGACTTCGCGAAGGACTTGCCTCCCGAGGCGCAATCGGAAGATGGATTTGTGAATCGATCTGAATTATTGCGATTGAGTGTGACGCAGTTTGAAATGTATCACCGGATTGCGAGAGAAGCACTTGGTCGCGTGATCTTTACCGGTGATCAACCACCATCACTGCATTGGCTGATTACCGCTGATCAGTTGGCCGATCGTGAATGGGAAAAGCAGGCCGCCGATCTTCGCAAGTTAGCCGAAGAGTTAAAGGATCAGCCTGACGAGCTAAGTAAACGTCAAGCTAAGCTCGAAGAGTCTTTTTTGCAGCGGCCACGCGGATCGCATTACGAGAATCTAGAGACCGGCCGTTTCGCCTCAACTCAATGGCAATACTACAACGCCAAGTATGCATTCACTCCGGCGTCTAGTCCTACAATACCACCTGAGATTCAAAAATCAGTTGCGATCCTTCCTAGTGGCAGTGGTCATCGATTAATCTTTGAGCTCGGCAACCAATTGCCCGATCACGGAACCATGCGAGTGACGGCGGAGGTCGCTGCAATCGGAGAGTCGAACGGCGCCTTCCCGAGCTTGCAACTGCTTTTCGGATGGCAAGCAAGTAACGAGGGACGCGCATTACTGCAAGTCAGTCAAGAAGATATTCCGGTGACCGGAACCGTTGATCAGCCTCAGATTGTTCAATGGGATGTTCCTCTTGGAGAAATTTATCCACGAAACTCAGTTCGAAAGACATCTCCGATGGGGGTGACCCCGAGTCCCTCGGAATACATCCGCATCGTCAATACTTCAGCTTCTTCGACAACGGTTCAGGTGCGTTATGTAACGGTAGCGTCTCCCGTTTACGATAGCTGGCCGCCAGAGAGCCATCAGCAAATATTTCAAGTTGCAGACGGGCTGCCGGAAGCATTTGGTGATGACGAAGTAGCACGCGCCAGATCGGTGATCGAGGCGTTCATGGTGCGAGCTTGGCGGGGTGAAGTGACTCCGCAAGATGTCGACCACAAGCTTCTAGCATTCACCTCGGTTAGAGACCGATGCGATACATTTGAAGAAGCGATTCAAGAAGTCTTGGCGATTGTTCTTTCGTCACCTCGCTTCTTATATGTCTCTCAAAAGCCCTCCGCCGTTCCTGAGGGACAAACATCGGTTCCCGAGAGACCGGTCGTCGAAGCAATTGTTGGTACCAAAGAGGAACAGGTTGCAAGTTTACGTTCATTGAACGAACAGAGAGAGGAATCTGCCAATCGTTCTTTGTCTGATTTTGCCTTGGCGGAAAGGTTGTCACTCTTTCTATGGTGCAGTATTCCCGATCAAGAGCTGATCGATCTTGCGAGTTCAGAAAAACTTAGTGATCGAGAGGTATTGATTTCACAGGCGCAAAGAATGATTCGGGATCCGCGCAGTCGACGATTTGTCCAGCAGTTTGTG
>JADHOA010000099.1 GCA_016779185.1 Rubripirellula sp. | reverse complement strand
ATGCGTCACCGCGCTAGTCTCCCTGTTCGCGGTCAAAGAACGAAGACTAACTCGCGGACCCGTCAAGGTCCTCGCAAGACGGTTGCGGGCAAAAAAGGCGTGAAGGATCTCCGATAGAAATTCGGACGATGCTTTTCTCGATTTCAATGAACTTCTAATAAGATATGAGACTTTGCAGTGGCAAAGACCAATAAGAAAAAACGAGTTCGCCGTAACGTCAGTAGCGGCATTGCACATATTCACGCAACATTTAACAACACCACCGTGACGATCACGGATCCCAAAGGTGATACTCTTTGCTGGGCGAGTGCAGGAACCAGCGGATTCAAAGGTAGCAGAAAGAGCACACCTTTTGCCGGACAATGTGCGGCTCAGCAAGCTGCTGAGAAAGCAACCAAGTTTGGAATGCGTGATGTTGAGGTTCGAGTCAAAGGACCGGGGTCGGGTCGTGAAAGTGCGATCACGTCTCTCCAGTCGGCTGGCTTGAATGTGAAGTTGATCGAAGACGTTACTCCGATCCCTCACAACGGCTGCCGGCCTCGCAAGAAGCGTCGCGTCTAGAACGAGCTACCGGAACTTAGCGTTAGATTCAATCGCTGATATCGGGCTCTGGTTCCCTCCGGAAAAATGCTAAGCGTCTGCGACAGCCCAGCTGTTGTAGACTGCTTCACACAACCCACTAACCTCTCTCAATCTCTGCGTTTCAGAACTGAGGTACAATTACGATGCATATTCGTTGGCGTGGCATGGAATTGCCAAACGCGTTGGAAGTCGATCGAGACAGTCTAACCGAAACTTACGGCAAATTTTCAGCTGAACCCTTCGAGCGAGGCTTTGGCGCCAGCGTCGGCAACAGTCTCCGACGAGTGCTGCTGAGCAGCTTGATGGGAAGTGCGGTCACTCAGATTAAGATCCGAGGTGCTCAGCACGAATTCACCACCATCCCAGGCGTTCTCGAAGACATTACCGAAATCGTTCTGAATGTGAAATCACTCGTGGTGCGAAACCACAGCGATGCAACTCGAGTGATCACGATCGAGAGCGACAAGGCGGGTGTGATCACCGGTGGAGACGTGATCACCGATTCAGATGTTGAAGTGATCAACAAGAATCACGTGATCGCGACCTTGACCTCAGACGTTCCATTCATGATGGAAATGGTCGTGGAGAATGGACGAGGCTATGTGCCATCGACTGAGCACAGCGCAGTGGATCACGAGATCGGCATCATTCCGATCGACGCCGTATTCAGCCCAATCACTCGAGTTCACTACGAAGTGCAAGAAACTCGCGTGGGACAAAAAACCAACTTCGATAGATTGAACTTGGAAATCTGGACCGACGGGTCGGTCAATCCCGAACTGGCTTTGATTGAATCTGCCAAGATTCTTCGAAAGCACCTCAATCCATTCGTTCAGTATCGCGAACTCGGCCCGAGTATTTTCTCAGCGGCTCGCGGTGGAGCCGGGTCGCCAGAGGCACAGCTTGAAGCCAAGTTGAACATGACCCTCGGCGATCTAAAGTTGTCCGTTCGGGCAAATAACTGTCTGGAAAGTGAAAACATCCAAACGGTTCGAGACCTGGTTCAGCGTACCGAAGATCAGCTACTTGAGGTTCGCAACTTTGGCGACACAACATTGAACGAAGTGCGTGAGAAACTCTCGCAATACGGCTTGCATCTCGGTATGCGAGTGCCCAGCCAACCATCATTCTAAGCATTGGCCTATCAATATCGATTGAAGCCAACTTTCCATTTCACAGACCAAACTTTGACGGACTTGAAGCCATGCGTCACCGACGACGAGGCCGAACACTCGGTAGAAGCCCGAGCCATCGCAAGGCACTCTTTAAAAATCTTGCAAGCGCACTGTTTCTGACAGAACGCGACGCGACTTACGATGACAACGCTCCAAAAACTCCTGGCCGTATCACCACCACGCTGCACAAAGCGAAGGAAGTGAGACCGCTTGTTGAGAAGTGTATCACGATCGCCAAGAAATCGATGGCTTCCGCAGAAGAAGCAAAGCAGTTTGCAACGAGCGCGGAGCGAGGAAGCGATGAGTGGAAACAGTGGAGAAAGAGTGACGAGTGGCGAAAGTGGTCCAACGCCCGTGCACCAGTTGTGGCTGCTCGCAGAAGAGTCATTCAGCTGATTGGTGACAAAGAGGCAGCGAAAATCCTTTTTGATACCATCGCCGAACGCTATGTCGATCGCCCTGGTGGTTACACTCGAATCCTTCGCCTTGCAACTCCACGACTTGGAGATGCGGGTACGCGAGCCATTCTCGAGTTAGTTGGCAAAAACGATCGTGTCAAACGAACTGCTGAGAAGCCAGCATTCGAAGACGAAGAGAACTCAGTTGAAGAACAGGAAGCGGTAGCGGTGTCTCCCGAGGCAGCTGCACCAGCCGAATCTAACGAAGAAGCCTCTACAGAAGAGTAACCGCGTTATTCATTCATGATCACAGCTGATTTCGACATCCAATAAGACTCAAAAAGCCGTGCTGCAAGAAACAGCACGGCTTTTTTTGTCATGGCTCTTGAACCTCAGCCTCGAATGCCGTTAACTTCTTTCCAAACCGCACATTGATCATCTCTGCCGATCTGCTGTGTCAGTTGATTCCACTCCTTGCAAGTCGCAAGCAAGGCGTCTTGAGGCTGGCAACCACCAGCAATCGCCAAACTAACCTGTTGATCCAACACGGAATAATATCTTTCACCCTGAAGTACCTTCAGGCAGGGTAGAGTGACAGGGTTAGAGAATTCGGCCGCGAGCGTTTTCTGGTAGGCAGAGGTCGACAAATTCGCGTCAGCTTGCTTCGCGATCAAGGTTGGCATTCTGACTCTTCCCAACCCGAAAACCTGTGATCGTACCGATTCACTGCCCTCGCCTCCACTCAACCAAATCATGAACTGTCGTGCAATCTCTGTCTGACGACATGTTGCTGCCATGGTGGCGACCGGCGAAAAGGCATCTAGTAAAACACGATCGCTATCAGGCTTTCCAGGAAGCGGGAGCGCCGTCAAGACGTCAAGAGACAATGCGTTATCTGGAGGCATGGCCAGTCCTCCTTTTAACTCGCCCTGCGATACGGAGGCCCAAACTTGGGATGGCGTCTGCCCCTTGATCCGATAGCGATTACATGTCTTCACCATCAGTGTCAAAGCATCGATATACTCGGGCTGTGAAAGCAATGGCTCAAAAGTATCTCGATCGAACAGCCAATCGCGGATGGTGGTGCAACGCGCCAGATAACTTGCGGCTACCCAGCCTTTTGCAGTTGGCTCTGATGCTTTCCCATCCCAAGACTGCACCAAATCATCGTAAGCCTCCCAAGAATCAATGCGTTCGACGGAATCTCCGGCGACAAAACAAAGTTGCTTTGCTCCAAGTGGAAGAGCGACATTTTTCCCCCCCAGCGTGGCGGAAGCATTTTGAACAGCAGGATAGAGCTCCCCGATGGCTTCCGACGCAGTTCGAGGGAAAGCATCGCCGAGATCGACCGCCAAACCTTCATGAAATACCGTGGAAAGTGCAGTCAAAGGAATCACTGCCACATCACACTTTGAGTATCCATCTACCAATAAATCGTCCAGTGACGGAATCTCTTGCCGGCTTAACGGTACAACCTGAATCGTAATCGGCTGTTCGCTTACTGAAGACCAGCCCCTTTGAATGATTGGAACCGCATTCGGATCACCGACATAGAGAATACGCAACGCAATCGGAGCTCTCGAATCACCAGACGCTGCTTGAGGTTGACTAGGTTGCGAATCGTGACATCCTGTCACTACTCCCATGCCACAAGCAAGCGACGCTCTCAACAAATGACGTCTGTTGTATTCCACGTGCTGCATTGTTTTACTCGCTACGACCTATAAACCCGTTTCAGTTAATGCGGTGTGATATCAGAAATGTATCGACCTTTGACTGAGCCTGATATTCTACACAGTCGCCAAAAAACCTCGTGGAGATGGGACACAAAGGCAAAGCCGCTAAATTCCAGAACTCGGCTCGCCACAAGGTTCAGAAACCCGCGTCTAAGAACTATGATATCTAGCGAACCCGAGCGATCGATAAGCCTCAAACTTAGGTCTTCGTCCACCTCACCCAACTGCCCATACTCACCCACAGAACAACGCTGGCTAACCAGTGTAACCTCACCCTCGAGTTAAATATGACCTTTTACCTTGGTATCGATATTGGAACCAGCGGCACCAAAACTCTTCTGATTGACGAATCGGGAAACGTCATCGCCGAGTCCAATGCGGAATATCCACTACACCAACCTAAACCGGGCTGGACAGAGCAAGATCCTGAGGACTGGTGGAAAGCAACGGTGAAAACCGTGAGATCCGTTATGAAGGCGGCAGGGATCCCCCCAGAATCAGTTGGAGCTATTGGTCTGAGCGGCCAAATGCATGGAAGCGTGTTCCTCGATCAACAAAATCGAGTCATTCGACATGCTCTCTTGTGGAACGACCAACGTACTGTGGCAGAATGCGACGAGATTACAGCAGCTGCCGGAGGCAGAAAACGCTTGATTAAGATGGTAGCAAATCCTGCCTTAACGGGATTCCAAGCCCCAAAGATTCTTTGGCTTCGCAATCAGGAGCCTAGGAACTATGCGAAGCTTGCTAAAGTTCTTCTACCGAAGGATGAAATCAGGCGACGTCTCACTGGCGATTTTGTGACCGAGGTGAGCGATGCTAGCGGCACCCTACTTCTGGATGTTGTGAAAAGAAAGTGGTCCAAAAAATTAATGGACCGTCTCGAACTTGACTTGAATTTACTTCCGAGTGTAGTCGAGAGCGAAGACGTGACGGGTACGCTGACAACCCAAGCGGCAAATCAACTGGGCCTGACAACGAATTGCAAAGTGGTTGGCGGTGCAGGTGATTGTGCGGCTGGTGCAATAGGCACGGGCGTCGTAAAAAGCGGCATCCTTAGTACCTCCATCGGAACAAGCGGTGTCATGTTCGTTCATAGCGACGAGCCACAATATGATGAAGAAGGACGCTTGCACACGTTCTGCCATGCTGTTCGTGGCAAATGGCATATGATGGGTGTGAATTTGACCAGTGGCGGATCACTTCAGTGGTGGGTGGATTCGGTTCTCCGTGGACTAAAAGGGGTTTCAGAGAAAAACCGCTACGCAGAGGCGACTGCCGAGGCTCAAGCCATTTCAGCTGGTAGTAATGGATTGCTCTTCCTTCCTTATCTAAATGGAGAACGGACACCGCATGCCGATGCGAAAGCGAGAGGTAATTTTATTGGACTTAATCTTGTCCATACGCGTGGTCACATGACGCGTGCAGTGATGGAAGGCGTGACATTCGCCCTGAAAGATAGCTTGGATATAATTCATTCACTGAATGTTCCCGTTAAACAAATTCGAGCATCAGGCGGGGGAAGTAAAAACCCACTTTGGAGGCAAATGCAAGCAGATGTCTTCAATAAGAAAATCACAACGCTAGCGGTTGAACAGGGCCCCGCTTACGGAGTCGCTCTACTTGCTGCGGTGGGTGATGGTCGTTATCGATCGATCGAACAAGCATGCAAGGAAACCATTGAAGTCGCCGAGCAAACTGCCCCTGATCGCGCGGCCAGCAAGACCTACCAAGAACTGTTCCCGGTCTACCAGCAACTCTATGGACAACTGAAAACCTCCATGCACCGTCTCGCTACGTTACAAGCGAACGAATAACCCAGATTGCCCGTGCGTTAAGACATCGATCTCCCTCCTGAAACCTCAGGAACATCAAAACCAGGACTGATACAATGCGTCAACTGATTCCCGTTTTCTTTGCAATAGCGATAAGCCTCACGGCGCAAACGAGTGAAGCTCAAGAGAAGCTTCGGGCGTTAATCATCGATGGCCAAAACAATCATGTTGCGTGGCCGAAAACCACAGTGATGATGAAGTCCTACCTTGAGAAAACAGGGCTCTTCCAAGTCGATGTTCAGCGAACTCAATTCACTTGGAAAGGCGGAGAACTTCTCAAGCAATATCCACTCAAAGATGGCAGAACTTACGAGGACCTAGCACAACCCAAACCAGATCCAACATTCAAACCAAATTTCCAAGATTATGACGTTGTTGTTAATAATTTTGGATGGAATGCAGCGACATGGCCGGAAAGCACGCGACTATCGTTCCATCAGTATGTTGAGAACGGAGGCGGGTTAGTAATCGTCCACGCTGCGGATAATTCGTTTGGCGATTGGGACCAATACAATCGAATGATTGGACTTGGTGGTTGGGGAAACCGATCGGAGAAAACGGGTCCCTATGTCTACGTGGACGAGGAGGGAAAAACCATTCGCGATATGACACCAGGAGCAGGCGGTTCTCACGGCCCACAGCATGAATTCCAAATCGTGATTCGCGACACCGAACATCCGATCACCAAAGGCTTACCTCGCGTTTGGATGCATTCACAAGATGAGCTTTACCAACAATTACGTGGTCCCGCTGATCGAATGACCATCCTTGCAACCGCATTTGCAGATGAGAACAAAAAGGGAACCGGACGCCACGAACCGATGATGATGACCATTGATTATGGCAAGGGAAGGATTTATCACACCCCGATGGGGCACGCCGATTATTCAATGGAATGCGTCGGATTTATTACCACCTTCGTTCGCGGTACTCAGTGGGCAGCAACGGGCGAAGTAACCATTGATGAAATCCCTGCTGATTTTCCAACTGCGACAAAACCGAGCCAGCGTGCCTACACGGAATAACTCGTTCCATGCTTTTGAGAATCCACCAGACATCGGTTCATTGATGGCGTGGCTACTATCGTTGCGAAACATCACGAAAAGGTGCTCGCCAACTTGGAGCTAAGGTCGCGTCGTCGATGTTCACCCCGGCCTCCACTTCTCCCAAATGGTTTAGCAGGGGATGATCGGGCATCGCCTGAATCGATTCAACCGGAATGAATTTTACGCGTCCATCTTCGAAGAGGACGTTGATTCCTCGACCGCTATGCCCAATTTTTTCGGATAGGCGATCCCCTCGTTCGAGATCATTCACAGCTAAGTTACCCACCAATGGTGTGTCAGACATGATCGCAAAGGATGCACGAGATTCAAACCGTGGAGAAGCGTAATGGTCTTCTTCCACGACACCTAAGTTGTAAGCGTAATGCCCACCTGCAAATCGCTGAATCTCTTTCAAGTCATTGATCGATGCCTGATGCAACGTATCAATTGATTCAATCTCACCGAGGTTGACCAATGATGAATCGCCAAAATCAGGAACTGGAAGGGAAGGGCACCAACGAACATCATCCTCTGGAAGTAGTCCAGATTCATTCAGGCGTATCGCATAGACCCCCGCGAATGCCTCGGGTCCAGATTCGGCGACTGCCGGTAACCGCTGCTCTGGAGTTCGTGTGACAAATTGAGTGATTGCCACCCCGAACAATCTCAATTGGTCCTGACAAGCAACTTTCCTCGCCTCAAACCTGCCATTTGCCAAAGCGGGAAGAATCACGCAGAGAATGATCATGGCCACTGAGGCTGCCGCGACCCAATCAAACCAGCGCCCACCCAAAGCACCTGAAGGCTCCAATGGTGATTCGCTTAGCTTTACGTGGCTACGATGAGACCCTTCGAGAATCCTTCCATTGGTCTCGCTTGTGATATCTTCTTCTGATCCCGAGATTGATGCACTTGGCAACATCTCGTCTTCGGGCTTGTGTTCATCGATCCAATCTAGAGTTTTGGCCACCAAGTCCGAAGCGGGTGGGTCGACCGGTGCATAGGATCCCTCCATCGCATCGATCGTTTTTTTGAGAACTTCTAAATCGGCACGAAGTTCCGGACTTTGGTCGAGCAATGCCGATATTCGGTGCATCTCCTTTTCACTGAGTGCTCCGAGTAGGTATCCAAGAAGATCTTCTTGCATTGCGATTAAGGATTTTACTGGTTAGCAGGGTATTCAGTAACGCGAACATCGATACAGACGTACCGCTTGAGCATGTATCGATACTAGAAATATGCGCTATCTACGGAGTAGGTTCGATCATCCTCGATCGAACTAAAGTAAATCATCATCTTTTTCTGGCTTAGAGTCCGTCCAGATCGTCCCAAGACGCTGCACAGCCGCATGAAGCCGACTTTTCACCGTACCAACCGGTATCCCCAATACCTCTGCGGCTTCCCGATATTTCAAACCTTGGTAATAGACAAGAATAATCACTTGCTGCATGGAGGCACCCAGAGTGTTGATCGATGCATTGACCCAGTCTCGATCTTCTTGCGATGTTGCTGCTAACAGAGGACTCTCCGCCTCCCCCACGAGTTTCTCCGACCAACGGTTTGCCCTCTCCTCGTGATCACCTCCTGTTGGTTGATCCAAACTAACCATTCGATGTCGCTTATTCCTCCGCTGCACATCGATTGCTTGATTGGTCGCAATGGCATAAATCCAAGGCCGGAAGCGTCGCCCGGGATCAAATTGATGACATTTCAGATGCACCTGAAGGAAAGTCCCCTGAAACGCATCTTCTGCTAACTCAGCTTGACCAATGTAACGACGGAGATAGCTGTAGATCTCTCGCTCGTAACGACGCATCAAAGACTCGAAAAGAGAACGATCCTTCGTATTCTGGTACGCAGCGATCATTTCCTCATCCGACATCGAGTCGAATCGGCTTGAGAGTGCTGCGGAGTCGTCAAAAATGTGGATCATGTCAGAAACCTCGAGAAAATGAGACCATGAGGAGTGATCAGACGACTTTCCCCAGAAGGGTGGGTGTCTGTGCTGGTCAACCAGTTGATGATCCTTAGGGAGACTGAATCTTTTCCGCCTCAATAACCACTAGTATCGCCAAGTTCAGCATTTTGTCAAAAAATTTGAAACCGCACAGTTAGCGTGCTGGTTTTGGAATCAACCTAGGATCTTACCACCCCTCTAAATGTCATCTTCTAGGTGAAATGATTGGGGCGGGTTTCGACGCTTCTTTCCGTCAAAACTGCGGCAAAAGATTTTCTTTGAAAACGAAAACGTGTGCATCAGTCTTCTGATCCGTTAGTCTTAATGGCCGACTACCAACGCTTCATTAGCTCTCGCCTCATGGTAAAGATTGGAAAACCCCAGTGTCCGAGACTACACCCTCCCCAACCAACCAATCGAGTCACCAAACTGATCATTACGAGTGGGCAAATCCCGGCGATATCAACGCGTTTTTCGGGCTGATGCTCGACAATATTGCCGGACTAATCCTGATGGTAGGTTTACTGACGGGGTTTGGATTTCCAGCTGATTTCGCGGTCACTCGGATGATTCCAGGAACAGCACTTGGTGTAATGCTGGGTGATCTGGCGTTCTTCTTCCTCGCTTTTTCGCTCGCGAAAAAAACAGGACGCAAAGATGTGACCGCCATGCCTCTTGGACTCGATACACCATCAACCTTCGGGATGACCCTTTTCATCCTTGGCCCCTCTTATCTGCAAGGTCTTGAGTCTGGTTTGGATGAAATGGACGCCGCCGTCAGAACTTGGAGCATAGGGATATGGTGCATGGTTCTCAGCGGTAGCTTGAAACTCTTGTTAGCTCCGTTTTCAAACTGGGTTCGCGCAACAATTCCGCGTGCGGGTTTACTAGGTTCTCTGTCCGCCATCGCTCTTGTTTTGATTAGCTTTTTGCCTCTTACCGAAATTCTGGGTCATCCACTTCCCGGGCTACTTGCACTTGTGATCGTCCTCACGGCTTTGGTGGGAAAAATACCTCTGCCCCAAAAAACTCCAGGGACACTCGGTGCGTTACTGATATCAGGTTTCGTTTACTACTTACTTTGCTTTTTGCCCAACACAGGATACCACTTACCAGCATTCCCAGAATCGATAAGCTGGTTTCCAAATCAATGGCTAGAGGCTTGGAATTGGTCTTGGCTCAATCATTTTAATGACGCACTCGCTTACCTTCCAATTGCTTTTCCTTTCGCGATTGGAACGGTGGTTGGTGGAATTGACTGCACTGAAAGTGCCGCTGCGGCTGGCGATACTTACGACACGCGAACCGTGGTGGGAATTGAGGCTATCGCGACTCTGACAGCTGGAGTCTGCGGCGGTGTGATCCAAACAACCCCTTACATCGGTCACCCTGCCTACAAAGCAATGGGTGGCAGAGCAGCCTATACGTTCGCGACAGCCTTGGTAGTTGGAAGTGCCGGCTTAGTGGGCTATTTCGGCTGGCTCAATGCACTGATTCCGGCACCTGCTGTCTATCCAATCCTTGTTTTCATCGGACTGGAAATTACGGCGCAAAGCTTTATGGCCACACCCAAAAAACACTATCCAGCAGTTGCATTTGCGTGCCTGCCCGCTCTGGCATTCCTTGCAATGAATCTTCCCGGGCGGATCTTAAGCGATCCTGCGCTTGCGGAGATCTCGTTGCCACAACTCTCCGGCGATCTCGTCGCTGACCTTGATACACTCGGAATGCTTAGCAGCGGTTTCATTCTGACCAGCCTGCTTTGGGCTTGGGCACTTGCGATGATTATCGATCGCAACCTCGTGAAGGCATCCCTCGTTTTTATCGTTGCATCAATCCTGACTCTTTTTGGGTTTATCCACTCGCCGTTACCCGGCAGTCAGGTTTTCCTTCCTTTTGGCCCGCAAAGCTGGTCCAAGATTATTCTGGCACCTGAATACCAATGGAAGGTGATGGAGTTTGCACTCGCATACATGTGCTGCGCCGCAACCCTTTATGCGTGGTCTCGAATCACAAAGAATCAAACGATTAGCGATTCATCTTTCAACCACTGATACCGAACCCGATCAGGTCACTCTCAGTACCTTGCCCAAGCGGATTCAAGCAGCCTTAAAAACAGGGAGTGTGATCCCTGCCTTTAGATTAGCGTTCCATGATTATTGCTCGCTAACGACCCGAGATTATTGCTCGCTAACGACCCGAGATTATTGCTCGCTAACGACCCGAGATTATTGCTCGCTAACGACTCTGGCGTGCTCGAGAGGGTGAGTCATTGCAATAACCTTTACACCAACTGGAAGTCTCCTCATGAGTGTCTCAGCATGTTGATCGGATTCGAACCATGCAAATACACCGGGCCCCCAACTACTTTGCCCAACTCCGAAAACTCCTCGGTCAACCAACCACTTAATCAGTAACGCGACCTCGGTTCCATTATAGGGACCACCTTGTATCGAGGTAAAAAGCTCACCACTGGTGCGGTTGTAGACCTGCAATGACTCAGAGAATGCAGTGAAATCGCCGCGTTGAGCGGCAGGAATCACATCCTGCGTGGCGAGCTTTAAAAGCGAGTCGCGAAGAGCGGTCGGAGCAGCGGTAAGCGTCGAAAACTTCTCTACTTCGGAAAGACCAAAAACCTGCCCCATCTGCAAAGACGGTTTCAGGATCGCAACGCACCAAGATTTTGGCAGTATCGTTCTTGTCTGAATTGGATTGAGCGCACTTGAATCGCCGATGCTAGATTCAAAGATCATGCCACCGTGGAAATATCCGTGTATTCCCACCGCAGATCGCTTGCCTCGCTGAGCAACCTCCAGAGCAAGTTGCTCAGGATCCTGCCTTACCCCCAAAAACCTAAGCGATGCCTCTGCTGCGGCGAGTGATAACTGAGTACCACTTCCAAGACCGCAATGAGGTTCAGCTTGTGAATCAACTTGAATCTTAATCGGAGGCAGCGACTCGCAGCCTAACAATGCTACAACACCTTGAGCAATCTCTTCGAATCTTTCACGGTATTCGGGTT
>JADHOA010000098.1 GCA_016779185.1 Rubripirellula sp. | reverse complement strand
CGTTCCAATTGAATGTGGCACCTTTCCAGCTGGCGCAATACAGTCGACTATTTCCATCAATGTCGGCATCGGTCGGACGGGTTAGACGAACGAAGGGCCGAGGAGCTTCGGTTTCTTTGTAGGAGGCTCCGCTTCTTGCGACTTGGTGGCGATAGAGTGCTCCCGTGCCCCAGTCTGCCGTGAAAGGCGCATCACCCCAGTCACCGAAACCAGGTTCGGCGACATAGACTGCACCGCAGCCCGAGCCACCACCGTAATCAGCTAGTGGCTGTATGCACTCGTCGTTAAAATTTTTGTAGAGCCGAGGATAACCGTGATCTTCTTGGCCGGTAAAATGATGAAGACGAACATCCCACCCCCCTCCATCATTGGTGTTGTCGCGAGCAAACATTTCCATCTCGGGGCTAATCGCAACTTCGAGGATGTTCCGCGTTCCGGTCGAGTAGAGCTGAAGTTGTGTGCCGTCGGGGCGAACTCGAATCACACCACCACCACGATGGGTAAGTTGAGTGCCGTCGCTTCCCAGGGCGTTGATAAATCCGAAGTCCCCGCCCGCGATGTAAATCCATCCATCGACGCCGATAGAGAGGCCATTGGTGGTGTGGTCCGCGGGGCGGTCCTCGTAGCCAAAAGCTAGGTTCTTCACGATGGTTCGTTGTTCATCCGCAACACCATCGTTGTCATGATCAAAGAACACGCTCAAATTGGGCGGATGCATAACGAAAAGGCGATCTCGATCCCATAGTAATCCGCGGGGTGCATCGATCTCACAAAAGATTTTTGTCTCATCCGCACGACCGTCGCCGTCTAGGTCACGTAGTCGGATGATTCTTCCCCGTGATGGGTCTCGTCCCAATGATCCATTGCCGTCTGAACTGACAAACAAAGTTCCATCAACGCTTGAAGCAACAAACACTGGGTAGTTGACTGCTGGAGGAGCCGCGAAGACCGTAGCCTTAAAGCCATCAGGAACTTGGACTTCTCGCAGTATCTCGGCTTCTTGTTCCGGACTAAGCGGGACGATTTTCGGAATCGTGTTTCCTGCGTTTTCAAATGGGTCTCCTCGAAGCGGAGTAAACGCACCCTTATTGTTCATCTCGGCAGGCCAAATGGTGCGAATCGTTTCTCCGATTGGAACGATCTCTTTGATGCTGCACCAACCTCCACCAAAAGCTTTCTCGCTCGTGATTCTCAGTTTCTTAACCGCTGCTGATTCTGAAAGTCTGATCGTTTGGTTTCCGTTGACCTTGTCATCATAAAGCTTCAACCAGGTGCTTTCGGATGTCTCACCCTCGATCCGTGCGTGGTATTGGCGATCTTCAAATTCCCATCTTATCTGTACCTCTTGTACGGGTTGCGGTTTCTCAAACTCAATGGTGATCGATTGTGGATAGGAATCGCCGTCTGCACACCATCGTGTTGAAACCTTTCCATCAACCGCGTGATAGGGTGGGTGGCCGTTCTGCGTGCTTGAAGCGGTCACTTTGACAAGTGTGGCGTCTGGGGGGACAGCACCAAGATCATCATCCCCCGGTGCCTTGTATTTATCTTTGTCGATGAATATCGTCGTCTGCTCACCGGTGTACGGTATCAAGTATTCGTCGTTGAGCTGATCGCATGCCCAAAGCAAGCCACGTGCTACAAGATCCAGATATCGTGCGTCTTCAACTGTCGCTGTATTATGTCCAATCGTCGTGCTGAAGCTTTTTGCGCCTTGTGTCTCATTGGTCCACGCAACCACCGCCTCATCAATCCGTGGGTTGGGCCCAGGGATCGCTTGTTTGCCAATCGCCAATGGCTTTGCGCCAAACAGTTTGACGTTGTTGTAAAGTTCCTCGTTGACGGTGGTCCAGTTTTTTAAACCGCGTGTGATCGGATGGTCGTTGCCATGAAAGATAATGTCAATTGGTTGTTGAGGGCCATGGCCTGACGATTGCAAGCCAAGATGCTCGAACCATTCATTACCACCTGTTCGGAAGCTGTGCATTGCACAGTGTAAATGCACCGCGGGAAGTCGTTTGTGAACCTGAATGATTCGGTTGACCAGTGCTGGGTCGTCCACACTTGATCCGCACTCGTCATGGATGATGACATCGTATTCTTCGGCCCAATTCAATTTTCCGTAAAGCGGGAACACTGGAGAGGTCGTTGAGTTGTCGGTCCAGTAAACATCCACGCGAACATTAGCCCTTGCCTGAATTCCTTCACGAAGGACTCGCTGCTGATTGGCATAGTCGTGACAGCATCCACCGGCGATTAATAGAGCACGAAGGGGTCGCGGATTCTCAGCGAAGACTTTTACCGAAAGTCCTAGAACGAAAATCAAGATCAGTGAAAATTTCAATCGGTACATACTGGCTGAATCAAGGTGGATGATATGGGTTTTATTTTTTGTGCGCGGATCCGAGGAAACCGGACATTTCGTGGCGACAGTTTAGCCTAAGTCGCCAAGGCTCGCCTGCACAGAAAATCAGTCTTGAAGAGGGAGCGGATCTCCGTCGTCCCATTTTCCGAGGATTAATTCTTTTCCCAACATCCTCGGGGAAAATCCCAAGGGCAAATCTTCGGAAAGCATCCCCGCAAAATAACTCCTTAGAATCAACTTTGCCCGGCGTTTTGAATCGCCGTTTCTTGATCCATCAAGACTTTTTGTGCTTCCCGCGTTAGACTAGCTTCTTCCATTCAATTCTCCGAAATCGTGTCCTTTGTCCATGACCATGCTAGTTCGGTTTACCTTTCGTCGAGATGCTTTACCCAATACTTGGCGATTTAATTCCGGTGTCATTCTTATCGTGGTGTTTTTGCTGTCCTTGCGATTGAGCGAGACAGCTATCGCGAGTGAGGCGGCTGCTTTACTGCCACAGGTCGAGGATGCGGTGCAGTCGGCGGGCAAATTACCCGTTGATTTTAATCGAGATATTCGACCCATCTTGTCTGAGCATTGTTTGCCGTGCCATGGTCCCGACGAATCGACTCGTGAGGCCGGCCTTAGACTCGATCAGAGGCAGCTCGCGATTGAAACCGGTGCGATCGCGGTGGGGGATCCCAATGCAAGTGAAATGATTAAACGAATCGAGTCAAACGATCCGGATCTGGTGATGCCGCCACCAGCGTCGGGTAGATCACTCGACGAGAAGAAGCGGTTGCAGTTACGGGAATGGATTCAGATGGGTGCCGACTATGATCAGCACTGGGCGTTTGAACCGATAAGTAAGTTTGAGCCGCCCGAGGGTAATCCTTGGTCCGATCATCCAATTGATCGCTTTGTATTGCGTCAGCTGACTGATAGAAATTTACAGCCCAACCCGCAGGCATTGCCGTGGGAATTGCTTCGACGCGTCTCTTTGGATTTAACTGGACTGCCTCCGTCTGAGGAATTAGCCAGCGAATTTTTGGCCGACCCTTCAGATGCATCTTACGAACGACTTGTGGACCAGTTGTTGAGCCAAGATTCGTTTGGCGAACATTGGGCGAGAATGTGGCTTGATCTTGCGAGGTATGCAGACACCAAAGGATACGAGAAGGATCGTGAACGAATCATTTGGAGGTATCGCGATTGGGTGATTGACGCATTCAATGCGGATATGCCTTATGATCAATTCACCCTGCAGCAGTTAGCCGGTGATCTGCTACCAGATGCGACCATTGAGCAGCGATTGGCGACCGCATTTCATCGTAATACCATGGAGAACGAAGAAGGCGGAACGGATGACGAAGAGTTTCGAGTGGCTGCGGTGAAAGATCGTGTCGATACAACCATGCAAGTTTGGATGGGGCTGACCGCTGGATGTGCGAAATGTCATTCCCATAAATATGATCCAATCACGCAAACGGAATACTATCAACTCTATGCATTTTTTAATCAGACCGCAGATGCTGATCGTGGGCAGCCCACGATGCCAAGTCCTACCAAAAGCCAACAGCGAGAGCTTGAGCAGTTGGAGGCAGCAATGGGCGAGTTGCAGTCTAATTACCGAAAAAGCGACCAAGCTTCGGAGCAGGCTTTTTCTCTGTGGAAAGATGCCCTAAACAATCGTCGACTTTGGACTTCATTGCGTCTAGCTAAGGTCGATTCAAAACATCTCGTTGAGATTCTCCAATCCGATGAGGGCGACTTGGATGTTGTCCATGAGTTGCCCGAAAAAGATACTTGGACCCTCACGTTAGAAATTCCGACTGGGATGAAGGTGACATCGATACGTTTGGATACCTATCCAAAACCAGATGGTGGGAAATGGTCAGATAAAAATGTTGCATTGCGTGAACTGACTGGTGAATGGGTTGATGCGGAGGGGCAAGTCAAGTCAATCGCGTTTGCAAATCCTCGAGCTGATTTTTCACAGCGTGGTTGGGAGGTTTCCCGTGCAATCGATGGCAAGCCGGATGCGGGTTGGGCATTCTCTCCCAAAGCCGGGGAACCGCATTGTTCTATTTTTGATCTCCAAGAACCCATTGAGGCTAACTCGGCGAATCACTTGCGGTTAACGTTGGATCAGGAGTACGGCCAAGGTTTGCTGCTGGACAAGTTTCGGATTTCAGTCAGCGGCTACCCAACGCAGTGGCTGATTGCTGAATTGGAACCTGAATCCAATCTTCGCGAGATCTATCGTCGGCATGTTGATCCCCGAACCGTGGCAATGGCAAAGCAGATCGATGAGCTTCGTCATTCGATTCGACAAGTGCGAGACTCAATTCCATCGATACCCGTTATGCAAGAGTTGGCCACGGATCGACGACGTGAAACGCGTTTGCAAACACGTGGTAATTTTTTAGATCCAGGTGACTTGGTTACCACCGCGGTGCCAAGCCAATTCGGTGCCTTTCCCGAAGGTGCTCCTTTAGATCGAATGGGTTTGGCCATGTGGTTATTTGATGAGTCGAATCCTTTAACGGCGCGAGTATCCGTGAATCGTTTTTGGGCGAGATTATTTGGTCGCGGTATCGTTGAAACCGAAGAGGATTTTGGAACGCAAGGAATGATCCCAACGCACCCAGAGTTGCTTGATTGGCTCTCGGTTTACTTTCGAGAGAATCAATGGTCGGTGAAGCAGTTATTGAAAACGATGGTGATGTCAAAGACCTATCAGCAAAGTTCACAGTTCACTGATGAGAAGTATGCCTTGGATCCTCGCAACGAGTGGTTGAGTCGTGGTCCCCGATTCCGACTTTCCGCAGAAACGGTGCGAGATCAGGCGTTGGCGGTTGCTGGATTACTCACGCACCAACTTGGTGGTCCTTCGGTGATGCCACCTCAGCCTGATGGGATTTGGAAGTCAACTTACAGCGGAGAGGATTGGAAAAACGCCATCGGTCCGGATCGCTACCGTCGGGCAATTTACACTTACAAAAAACGAACAAGTCCTTATCCGTCGATGACAACTTTCGATTCTGGAAGTGGTGAGGTTTGTCAAATTCGTCGGATTCGTACCAACACCCCGCTTCAGGCCTTGGTCACACTCAACGATGTTGCCTTCGTTGAGGCGGCAGGTGGGCTCTCAAACAGGATGCAGGAGTCTGCCACTGAGCCACGGCAGCAGATTGCCAATGGTTTCCGTATGGTGCTGGTGCGCGATGCAACCGAGATTGAATTAGATCGATTGATGAACCTCTATGAGACGTTGCAGTTCGGCGAAGCGAACGGCAAACAGTTGCTTAATTATGCGGGTATAGCCCGCGGAGATGCGAGGCTGGTAACGATCGCCAACGTGTTACTCAATCTGGACGAAACATTGACCAAGCCGTGACTCCAATCATCTGGGAACGATCCATTTTGGGTCGTTTTATCCCAAAGGTCGCCCCAGTATTTGATTTTTATTTGATTCATCTAAATCGTTAGCAGCAAAAATGAGTGAACTTCCATTGAGACTTGAGACACTGCGTGCCCAAACGAGGCGGCACTTCTTTGGTCAGGCCGGTATGGGATTTGGTGCGATCGCTTTGAGTTCTCTTTTGAGTCAGCAGACGCAGGGATCCGATGAGTCATGGCGGATTCCAACAAGGGTGAAGTCAGTCATCTATCTGCATATGGCAGGATCGCCTTCGCAGTTGGAATTGTTTGATCACAAACCAGCACTCGGGAAGTTACATGATACGGAATGCCCCAAAGAGTACCTCGAGGGCAAGCGATTTGCGTTCATTCAAGGGGTACCCAAGATGTTGGGACCGCAAAGTACGTTTGGTCAATACGGTGAGTCGGGACAGGTGATTAGCGAGCACCTACCAAACCTTTCCAAGCTCGCAGATGATCTGTGCGTGATTCGGTCCGTTCATACCGATCAGTTCAACCATTCGCCCGCACAGTTATTGATGCACACTGGCAATCCACTGTTGGGTTATCCGGCAATGGGATCTTGGGTGACTTACGGGCTCGGTTCAGAAAATCAAGATCTACCAGGCTTTGTTGTCCTTTCTTCTGGTGGAAAAACGCCGAGTGCTGGCAAGTCCTTGTGGGGTAGTGGATTCTTGCCAACGGTTTACCAAGGTGTTCAGTGTCGTACCGATGGTGGCGATCCGATTCTTTTTCTCTCTAACCCGGACGGTCTTGATCGATCAACTCGTCGCAAAACACTCGATGCGATCGAAGATCTAAACCGATTTCAGCATCAGACAATTGGTGATCCCGAAACATTGACTCGGATTTCTCAATACGAACTTGCTTTTCGGATGCAGGTGTCGGTGCCAGAGGTGATGGATATTGGCAAGGAATCGCAGGAGACGCTGGCTCTCTATGGTGCAAAGCCCGGTTATGTTTCCGAAGCGGAGTCAGCGGCTGATCCTCGGCAACTTTACAAGAGAGACGATCCGACATTTGCGAATAACTGCCTACTCGCCAGACGACTCGTCGAGAATGGAGTGAGGTTTGTTCAGTTGTACGATTGGGGGTGGGATCATCACGGGTCTTCGCGTGGGGAGTCAATCGATGAGACGCTGCCAATCAAGTGTGCACAAATTGATCGCGCGATTGCCGCATTGATCACGGATTTAAAACGCCGTGGGCTTTTTGATCAGACGCTGATTGTTTGGGGAGGTGAGTTTGGCCGGACACCGATGATGCAGAACAATGTCAACAAGGTTTTAAAACCCGGTTTCATTGGAAGAGATCATCACCCCTACGCGTTCACCATGTGGATGGCCGGTGGTGGCATTCGACCTGGATCGTATGGCCAGACGGATGAACTAGGTTATTACATTACCGAGAATCCAGTGGGTGTCCGTGACCTTCAGGCCACAATTCTCCATCAATTAGGGGTCGACCCGCATCAGTTCAGTTTTCCGTTCCAGGGGTTGAATCAGCGACTCATCGGTCCCACGGACGAGGGCCGAGTGCTGAACGAAATTCTCGCTTAATCAGAATAATTCGATCACACCGAAAATAGCCCTGCGTCCTCAGGGTAGTTGGGATTGCGAAAAAGTGTCTGAGGTCCCGCAGGGAACTTGCCTTGGCCTAAAAAGCGACTTGAATTTGATTCGGTACTAGCTTGCCGGAATCTTTTTGCAATACTCTTATTTGCTGTATTTGATTCCGCTCGCTCATTTTGCAGAGCCGGTGCAATCGTTAAAGTTGAAAATCCGAGAGCATTCGATGGGGCCTTCCGTTTTGGTGCTGAAAAAGACAGCCCGGTTGTTTGAAGTTGCCTAATCGTGATCTACGCTATCACACCGGTTTTTCATAAGAGACACTCTATCCCAACTTACCGAAAAGAAGACCATGAAGCGATTAACCCTATTAGTGATCGCCTCTCTCGCGTTCCTGCTGGCTCCGGCAAACACGGTCGACGCAAAGACCTTTTTGAAGCGATTGCCAGTTTTGAAGCGGATTGGCTCGTACAAAGAAAGTCTGGAACTCAAGCAGCACGTAGCCTCGCAGAATCAAGAAATCGATGGTCTGAATGCTACTGTCGATCAGCGAGACGCTACCATCGTTGAGCGAGACTCAAAAATTGCTGAGCAGGCGGAAAAGATCTCCAAGCAGCAGGGTTCGATTGCCAAGATGCAGTCAACTATCAAGAGCCAGACCGAGGAGATCGCCAAACAAAATGATGCAGTCGCGGCTTTGACTACCAAGCTGGAAGATAGCACCAAGCAGTTGGCAAACGCTCGAAAGCAGAATCAAGCCACCAAGCAAGAACTCGCTGCGTCGAATCAGCGAAATGACGAGTTGGTAGAGGAAAGCAAGCGAACGGCGGTCGCTCATCAGGCTGCACAAAAAGAACTGAATGATAAGCTCGCTGCGGTCGAGAAAGCCCGAGATGAGGCTCTGGCCATGAACAAAGCAATGGGTGAGAAGTTGAATGACACCGAGCAGCAACTGGTTGCCGTGTCCAAGCAACTTCAGGAAACGACCTTGGCTTTGGCTGAGTCCGAGAAACGCCGCGAAGAATCCGAAAAGAAAGTCAGCGATCTCGTCGCCGCTGCAGCAGCAACCGATCAGGAATCTTCCTCCTCTGACGACGAGCAAGAAGATAGCGAAGACGCTACGACTTCGGTCGAGTAAATCTTTGGATTACCAGTAGAACACGGAAAACGCCATGCAGTCGCATGGCGTTTTTTTTTGCTCAGAACTTAGGTGATTACCCTCTGGATCCCCGGTCATCAGAAGCCTTTCGTTCATCGGTGTTGGAGTGGTTGGCAACGTTACGCATCCGTCTCGAAGACGAACGGTTGCCTTGTATGGTTGCATCACTATTTTGATCCGTTTCATATTTTGATGTCGCACAATCCCCCGCGATTTCTGATAGCCTTTTTGGGGTTGCCGATCCATTGGTTTGCTTTCACTTAGGTAATGTGTGATGAACAGTGTTTTGAATCGAGTCGTGGCAGTTGCCTGTGTTTCTTTCGTTTGCCACGCGTCCCTGACACTTGCGTCCGACGTTGCTCCATGGGTCTCGGGGAGGTTGAAGCCGAGTTGGTCTGATGCGACTCCACTTAGGTCGGTTCGGCTTGCGTACGATGCGGCAGCGGGTGAAACAAGAAATGGGGAGCGTTTGGCTCAAGCAATCGGTCGGCTTGAGCCCGGTGATCGATTGGAGATAGCGCCGGGTAAATATTCGATCGCCAAGAAATTTAATCTGGATCTGCAAGGCACGGCGGAATACCCAATATGGATTGTTGGGGCTGGGTCGGAGGGGCCGGTGGTCATCACGCGACCTGATCATCAACAGAACGTTTTGAATTTAGGTGAGAACCAGCTCACCGAGTACGTATGCCTTCGCAATTTGGAACTAACCGGCGGTTCCACCTTGATTCGATTTTATCGCTGTCGACATCTGTGGCTCGATCATTGTCACCTTCACCACAGCGGAGCCGAAGGGATTACCACCAATAGTCGAGATACCAGTCATTTCTTTATCACTGGAAATCACTTTCACCATTTTCAATCGCCAAACGCCACGGGCGAGGCGATGTACCTCGGCGGTAATCATGGTGTTGCAAAAATGACTTACTCTGTGATTGCCAATAACCACGTACACGATTGCGGAGGAAAGCAAGGCGATGGAATCGAGTTAAAGCAGGGGTCACATCACAACTGGATTGTGGGCAATCATGTGCATGATACCCAGTACCCTTGCATCATCGTTTATGGCACCGATGGGGAGGGAATCAACCAAGTAGAACGTAATTTTTGTTATCGCAGCGGCGATAATGTGATGCAGGTGCAAGGCGAGGCAATCGTGAAAAATAATATCCTTCTTTCTGCGAACGGGGCGGGGTTGAGTAGCACCGATCATCAAGGAAAGACAAGTGACCTTCAGGTGATTCACAATACGATTGTTTCGCGGCAGCGCGGTGTGAATTTAACCAGCTGGAACCAGCGTCGAGGCATGATTTTTGCAAACAATGCAATCTATACCGACGGTGGTGAAGCGATACGATTTCCAGGTGGCTCGGAGGGTGTGGAGATTGCGGGTAATGTTATCGTGGGACGAGTCAGTGGAGTAAGCAGAGGTTTTTCTTTGGGGGAAGGATTAGAAGATTTTATCGATCTCACTTGGGACTCCGCTAAACGCGACGTTCGGCCATCGGCGACTAGCCCCTTGCTCAAAGCAGGTGTTTCACAGCATTCGGTCGAAGCTGATTTTTTAGGTGCGAAAAGAAACGGCGTGCCGACAAGCGGAGCGATCAGTGAGGCTGGCCCCTGAGTCCGTGTGGTAGTTCGCGTATCGATCTTTAATGGGATGTTGCATTCTGTGTTGCTGGCGAAGTTCGCGGCCAGGTTGGGTAGGACCGGTTGCTCGCTGTCGGGCCACGAACATCCCTACTTTTATTTCCGCCATTCTTCTAAACTACAGTGGGTCGTGGACGGGTGTGAGTATCGCTAAACGGAAATTCAGTGCAATGTTTGCTGGCGAGAACGGTCGTGCATCTCTCTATTTTTCGAAATGAAACGAGCTATGGCAAAACAAACATGGCGGATCGCGGGCATTAATTTCTCCCACATGCATATGGGGGATTTGTTGCGATGTGTTGAGAATCATTCCGACGCCGAAATTGTTGGGGTATGTGATGAAAGTCCCTCAGCGATGCAGGGGGCCATCGATTCACTGTCGATTCCAAGTCATCGAGTCTTTACCGACTATCAAAAGTGCTTGGACGATTCCAATCCAGACCTAGTGATCTTGTGTCCCCCGACAGGTGAGCATGCAGATTGGACCGAAAAAATTGCTCCCTATGGCACTCATCTTTTTGTTGAGAAACCTTTCGCGGCGTCACTGGCTGATGCTGATCGAATGATCGCCGCAGCAGCGAAGAGCGGAAAGGAATTGATCATTAACTGGCCCGCTAGATGGGACCGAAGTCATTACACGGCTTGGAGGGTGATCGATGCTGGTGTGATTGGCGATGTGTTAGAGGTTCATTATTACGGCGGAAATCGAGGTCCCCTCTATCATGGAGCCGACAAGGTGGAATACCATCCGACGACCGATGACAAGAAAAACAGTTGGTGGTACAAGTCTGCGACCGGGGGTGGCTCTCTGCGTGATTATCTTGGATATGGAGTGACATTGGGTACGTGGTTCAACGGGGGGCAAAAGCCAATCGACGTCACTGCGGTTGTGACCTCTGCGGATGGAGTCGAAGTCGATGAGCATAGTGTGACGATCGCGCGGTACGCGCATGGTCTGTCCAAGTTCGAAACACGTTGGGGAACCTTCACGGATCCATGGGTGCATCAGCCACAGCCAAAGTGTGGTTTCGTGATTCGGGGAAGCAAGGGAACACTTGCAAGTTATGACTATGAGTCGACGATTCGAGTTCAGACAGCAGAGAAACCCGAAGGGTACGATCATCCAGTTGAGGATCTTGCTGTCGGCGAGAAGAACGGCATTGAGTATGTCCTCAGCCGCATTCAATCCGATTTGCCGATCGAAGGGCCACTTTCGCCCGCAGTCTCTAGGATTGGACAGCAGATTATCGAAACCGCTATTCAAAGTATTGAGCAGGGTGGCACCGTCCCGCTTGTCGATTACTAATCGGGCTGCAGGACTCGGAAGTCGATCGATCCAGCGGGGCAGAGACAAGTAGTCTTGGGCTCCTGTTCTGCTTTCGGAGCGGATCTTTTGGTCGTTGGATCAAGCAAATGCGATTTTCGCTTTTTTCTTTGGTCTACCAAGGATAGTTGAGCGAGTTGGCTTGGCTAACAGATGAGTGTGGGTTCAAATTTTTGACGGTTCAGGATGGCGGTTCCCGCATAGGGAATCAAAAGCGAGATGTCACCCGTTAAAGGTTCATGTGTGAATATCGAAACAGAATTAAATGAATACATGCACCTGCTTGGTCTGCTGATTCGTGAAC
>JADHOA010000097.1 GCA_016779185.1 Rubripirellula sp. | reverse complement strand
TCGATGATGTCTAAGGAACCAGGATTTTCTGGGTCTTGGCTTATCAGACTCTCTTGGATGGTCACACCCTCTGATAGCTGTAGATATCGATAGCCGTAGAGTAGCTCTGAGCGGCAGCAAAAGTGCTCGGGACATCCACAGAACCACCACTCCCGACAGCCTTCCTCGGTGCGACGTAGACTTCGAACTTGAAATCCAGCCCCTTCAAAACTGCTTTCCACTTGGACGCGTATTGATCCACTGACAACGTTGGGATAGGCAACCAGTTCAGCGTCTTCGACGCCCGTCAATGTGTTGAAGAAAGGTCGGGCAAGGATCGGTAATCCGTCGCTTGAAGCGGAAAACTGATCGGTCTGAGTCGACATCGCGAAAAATTCGGCTCCGATGCCCCAGGTATGACAACGATCTAACCAAACCCCGAATCGTAATCGGCCACCGTCGATTGACGGACCCAGCAACCCTTCGTTTCCGTACAAAACACTGGTCATTGGACTGGTCAGAACACCTGCTTGGGACCGAGCAACTGACGAATCAAGGCTGGTGGTCACGAGAGCGGGCAGTTCGAGTGCATCTTGATACCAGTTCAAATATTCATAGGTGACCCATCCGTCTTGCGGCAAACACAACGTGATGCATGGACGCCATGCTTCGCCACTGCAAAGTTCGCCACAGCAACTTTCACCGCATGAGTCGCAAGGGATTCCATCGCAACCGCCGTCACACAGTGCACCGCCGCAACCTCCGAGTGAATCGCACGCCGCTCCGCTAAGACGAGGAGCTAATCGAAGCCCTCTTCTCATCATTGGGCCGCCGACAATGTGTCCGTCGAGTACTTCACCGTGAATGATCTGCCCGTCAATGATCTGCCCGTCAACGATCTGCCCGTCGATGATCTGCCCGTCGATGATCTGCCCATCGATGTATTCACCGTCAATGAACGGACCCTCGACAATCTGACCATCGATGACTTCGCCCTGGATCACTTCGCCTTCGATCACTTCGCCTTGACGAATGATGCGAGTCTGTCCTGGCTCAACAATCGAGATTGCTGAATCCGATGGTGGCGTGGGTACTTGGGCTGCAACGGTTCGCAGCTGATTACTTGCCGCTTTCCCCACAACCGAAGATCCAGCGTCGAAGGTCGCAATCGGGCGGGAAGGCTGCCAACCGGCTCGAGCGGACTGCTCGCTCAATCGAGCGGTTCGAGTTTTCGGAGTTATTTGACCATTTGTCTCTGTCGAACAAACGATCGCGACCACTGCCGCTATGTAGAAGGGGAGGAACTTACGCACTGGCTTCACCGATGGAAAGCTGGGTTGGCGAATGTCGTGAAACATCGCTGAATTGGTTTAAATCCCCCCGAATTTCGTCAAACCGACTGGTTTTCCACCACCGACAATCGATTGACCTGCATGACGTATCGACGCGGCGATGGTGCCCAATCAATCAAAAATCGTCAAATTCCAAAAATTCCTCAAAAACCCCTCAATCGGTATATTTTGACGTCGGTGGTGAGAATCAACGCTGGGACAAACTGAACGCTGGGCTGATTGATTGGGAACTGGAAGTTGTCGCTAGCGACCAGCACGACGAGAAGACAAGGATGGTGGGATTGGGGGCCAAACGCCTGTCGGTAGCGATCATGGTTGGCTTCATCCAAGACGCTTGTGTCGGTTAAACTCTGTATTAAATGGCGGGCTAGCTACCCCGTTTCCGTGATGGATTAATCAACGGCCCCCGCTTGAATCCCTGTTCCTAAACAAGTGCTCAAACGAGATTCCCGCTGAACTCACCATTGTTCATTCCGGCGGTTTCTTTCTTCTACGACGAACCACGCACCTACAAATCCAGTCCAATGAGAACTTCGAAGCGACCCGCATCCTTGTCACAGCCTACGTTCATTGACCATCAAACCAATCCCAGTCGCCTGATCCCGAGGAAACGCCCAAAGATTTGCTGCCATTCATTTTTCACCCCTTCTTTGGTGGTGTTGGTCTTATGCATGCACCACCTTTTGGCAGCGCCCGGACTAGTTGGAGAGAACGGGGAAGGAGACCAAAGCGAGATCATTTCAACCCAAATTGATGAGGCCACCCTTCGTGGCCATATCCGATTCTTGGCTGACGACCTGCTAGAGGGTCGTGGTCCGGGTTCGCGAGGCGATGATCTAACGCAATTGTATTTACAAACCCAATTTCAAACGCTCGGCTTGCAGCCAGCCGCCTTACAACCTGGTGAAATAGCAGGCGGAACGTTGTTCACAGAAGCGACTTCCAGTCGCGAAAAAACATCCGATGACTCGGCTGACGAAAAAGACGCACTGATTGATGAATCCATCGCGACAGCTAGACAGTGGACGCAAGAGGTCCCGCTCATTGGCGTACGAACCCAACAACCCGAAAGCGTCACCTTCAAACATGACGACAAAAATCTGACTCTAAAATCCGTCGATGATTTTATGTCGACATTGGGTTATCCGGTCGCGGCTGCAAAAATCGATGAGGCTGAAATCGTTTTTGTTGGTTACGGAATTCAGGCGCCAGAATATCAATGGGACGATTTCAAAGACGTCGACGTCCGAGGCAAAGTACTTTTAATGATGAATAACGACCCGGAAGATGATCCGGAATTATTCGAAGGAAGAAAGAGACTTTACTACGGCAGGTGGGATTACAAATTCAAAATGGCTGCGCAGCGAGGCGCAGCGGGGGCAATCATCATCCACACGACTCCCTCGGCCGGATACCCTTGGCAAGTCATTCAGACATCTTGGAGTGGTGAAGAGTTCCAGCTCAGAGACGGATCCTCATCGGGAAGCGTACTCAACGGATGGATCACCGAGGAAGGTGCCAAGCAGCTTGTTGAACTCAGCGGTCAGCAGTTAGATCACTTGCGACAACTCGCTCAGTCAAGAGATTTTCAACCTGTCGCCCTCAACACACGACTATCACTCGAACTCACCGGCAGCGTCCGCGAACAGAACACCGCAAACGTTCTTGGCTTTATCCCAGGGTCAGACCCAGTCCTTCGTGACCAGGTCCTTATTTTCATGGCGCATCATGATCACTTGGGCATTGGGGTCGAACGAAATATCGATGGAGACAATATTTACAATGGAGCAGTTGATAACGCATCGGGAACCGCTGGCTTACTCGCAATTGCCAAAGCGTTTGCTGCTCTACCCATTCGACCCAAACGAACCATTCTTTTTGCTGCCGTGGGTGCTGAAGAACAGGGACTATTGGGTTCCCAGCAATTTGCTCTTCAACCACCAATCCTTGCGGGCAAGATGGCTGCGGTCATCAACATCGATGGTTTGAATATCCTTGGCAAGACTCACGATGTGAATGTGATCGGCAACGGCAAATCGAATCTTGACGCAGTCGTGGAATCTATTGCGTCTTCACAAAACCGCATCGTGACACCCGATCTGTTTCCTGATCGCGGATACTACTATCGTTCCGATCAATTCAGTCTTGCCAAAATTGGGGTACCGGGCGTGTACCTCCACTCGGGAATCAATGTCGTCGGAAAGCCCGACGGCTGGGGAAAAGAACAACAGGAGCGATGGGTTGAAGAAACTTATCATCAGCCCAGCGACGAGTACCAAGCGTCTTGGGATCTTTCCGGTGCGATCGAAGATCTGCGTCTACTCGCTCTTGCAGGATTCCAAATCGCACAATCCAAACCAATGCCCAGATGGACGGCAGGTGATGAATTCGAAGCGGTAAGAATCCAGGCACTTAAACAAGTCGGGATGACCCTTAACGCAGACGCACCTCGGTAAGTCAAACTTGCGGTAGGTTTCGTTAATTGAAAACAACTCTTTCCAATCGAAGATGAATCGACGCATGAACCGTCGACTTCCATTTTCTTTTATTCCTCGCAGATGAAATCGCGATCGCATGTCAACTTTTTACTACGCCCATTCAACCGATAATGCAGCTGCACGGTTGGGGGTGATCGAATGTCTCATTTTTTCGACCTTCGTCCTCGCTGCAATCACATCCCGGCAAACAACTGCTGAGGCTGGAAATCAGCCTAATTTTATTCTCTGCATGGGGGATGATCATGGCTGGGAAGAAACGGGATACAACGGGCATCCATTTCTAAAAACGCCGGTGCTCGACGAAATGGCGTCGTCAGGATTGAAGCTCAATCGTTTCTATTCCGGACACCCATCCTGCTCACCGACGCGGGGCAGCGTGATGACAGGGCGTCATCCCAATCGTTACGGAACGTTCGCACCAAATTGGTCAATTCGTCCTCAAGAAATATCCATCGCGCATTTACTCGGTCAAGCGGGATATCGCTGTGCTCACTTTGGCAAATGGCATCTTGGGCCGGTAAAAAAATCTTCACCCACGAGCCCTGGCGCGATGGGATTCGACCAATGGCTTTCTCATGATAATTTCTTTGAACTGAATCCATCGTTTTCCCGCAATGGTGGTCCGCCGCAAATCTACGAAGGAGAAAGCTCTGAGATCTTAGTGCAACAGGCGTTAAAGTTCATCGAAGATTCTCATACCGATCAAAAGCCGTTTTTTTTGGTTATCTGGTTTGGTTCGCCACACGAGCCGTACAGTGGTTTACCGCAAGATCTCGCAATCTATGACGATCTGCCAACTCGATTCAACGACCGAAAGGTTCGACTGACTTCGAATGAAACGGGGAAATCCGTTCACCGACCACTCGGTGATGTCCTTCGTGAACGATACGCCGAGATTACCGCAATGGATCGTGCGATGGGAGAATTACGAAAAGGACTCGATCAACACTCCGTACGTCAAAACACTCTTTTGTGGTACTGCGGCGATAATGGCACACCAGCAAGTGGACTTCTAAAAAGTCCACTCAAAGGTCAAAAAGCTCAAATGTACGAAGGGGGGATTCGTGTCCCCGGTGTGATTGAGTGGCCAGCGGTCATCCCTTCCCCCAGAAGCAGCGACCACGTTTCCGTGACGAGTGATATGCTGCCAACTCTTTGCGCGGCAGCTGGGATTTCCACCTCGAATCGCTTAGTTGACGGCATTGATTTGAATCCATTATTGCAGGGGAAAAACGAAGCACGAAAAGAGCCCGTGTGCTTTTGGAGCTTCAATACTCGCGGCCTTCCCTCGAATGCCACTCCTTGGTTGACGACCGAACAGCAGGAAGGCACGACGCCGTTGGTCAAATTAATGAACGGTAAACCAACTCGAACCTTTCGCAACGACAAGTATGAACAGGTGCGCGAGGTCGATTACCTTGGCGCCCGCGCGATCACAACGCAAAGATTCAAACTGATCGTGGACCAGTCAAGCAGAGAATCGGTAGAACTTTATGACCTCGAGAAAGATCTCGGTGAAACCAAAAATATCGCAGAACAAAGACCCGAGATTGTCAGCGACCTCGCCTCGCAGCTGCGTAGCTGGCAAGAAAGCGTGCTCAATAGTCTGACAGGAGCGGACTACAAATTAACAGTGACGCAGGGATCTGACTGAGCGCCATCTCTGTCGGTGTCGATACAGCTTCGTATAGTGATCGTTTTCATCCCGATTACGATCTACCGGTGCCAGCCCGATTATGGTTCGACTCACGACGCGAATTCTCGTGGCCAAAGTCGATTTAATTCCCGCAGTCCGTGGCTCCCGCACACGCCATTAAGTAGCAGCAACAGGCTCAAGAGAACGGCCGATGGACCATTTTGTGAAATCGGATGGATCCCGAATCACTTCCTGATAAATCGTGTCGCGTTCGATGGGAACCCGACCTGCTTCGGTGATCAACTGTTTGATGGCATCAACGGAAAGACACTGCGGCGTAGTGGCTCCTGCGTCATGATAGATCAGTTCATGTCGCACCGTACCATCGATGTCATCCGCTCCGTAGGCTAGAGCGGTTTGAGCGGTCTCAATACCTAGCATGATCCAGTAAGCTTTGATGTGCTGAATGTTATCAAGCATCAGGCGACTGATCGCCATGGTTCGCAGATCCATCAAAGCAGACGGTTTCTTCAAGTCACTTAACTTCGTGTTTTCAGGATGAAAGGCAAGAGGAATGAAAACTTGGAATCCACCGGTTTGATCCTGCAATTCTCTTAGTCTCATCAAGTGATCAACTCGGTGGTAGGCCTGTTCAACGTGTCCGTAGAGCATAGTGCAGTTAGTCTTCAGACCAACTTCATGCGCGGTGCGATGAATTTCCAGCCACGCATGCGTGTTGGCCTTGTGCTCGCATAATTGATCACGTACTTCAGGGTGGAAAATTTCCGCGCCCCCCCCGGGCATACTTCCCAGACCCGCTTCTCGCATATCCTCAAGCACCCATCGGATCGATTTCTTGGTCTGAAACTCAAACCAATTGATCTCGACCGCCGTCCAAGCCTTAAGATGGATCTGCGGATAACCCTGTTTTAAAATCTCGACGATGTGCCGGTACCACTCGTAAGGTCGCTGGTGATGCAATCCACCAACAATATGCATCTCGGTACACCCGTTCTCGGTGGCTTCTCGCCCTCGCTCGAGCACTTGCTCGTCACTCATTGCGTAGCCCTTGGGGTCTCGCAAGTCGCTGCGGAACGCGCAAAACCGACATCGATAAACACAAACATTGGTAGGGTTTAGATGCGTATTGATGTTGAAGTATCCAACATTGCCATTCTTTCGCTCTCGCACCAGGTTAGCCAATTCCCCAACAGCCTGAAGTGGCACTTGAGGTTCATACAAGAAAATCCCGTCATCGAGCGAGAGTCGAGTCTCCGACTCTACCTTGTCACGAATTTCTCGAAATCGAGCGTCTAGTTCGGCTTTAATCATATTTTCGCTTTATACCGCGAGGCAAAAAGAATCCTGTCTTCGATTCTCATCATGTTGTACCGAAAAGCAGCAATAGAAAACAACTGCCGAAACCCTATCAACTACCTAAACCACCCCTGAAGCGCAGCGTTTGTGGAAAGGTCGGTCCAACAATTTGCATCCTAGTTTCTGCGATTGCCACATCGCACCGTTGCCCCTGCTTTTTATAAAGCCACCGTTCACCGCATCAAAGTGTCTAACGATCCAAAAACAAGCAGAATGACGCTGATCCAGGCGTTTGCCGTGAAAAATGCCTCGTTGACCCGATCGAGATCATCCGCCGATACAAGCAGATGCTGCCGCAGAACAAGAAACGCAACCAAAGTCATGCCGGTGAAATAGATCCAGCCCAAGTCGATCGAAGAGGACAGGAAGGGAAGGGAGAACATCAGTACGAGCATCAATAAATGGGACATCATCGCGATTCGTAGCGCCCCAGCGATCCCGAATTTCGCAGGAACGCTCTGTAGCCCCGCACTGGAGTCGTATTCAGCATCCTGACATGCGTAAATGATATCGAAACCGGTCACCCAAGCCGCAATACCTGCCGCGAGCAATAGTGGAGGCAGCCAGTCATTCCAATCTGCAGCGGCTGCTGGCCCACGGATGGCCAACCATACGCAAAGAGGCGAGAGACTTAAGGCTACTCCCAACCAAGCATGCGCAGCGAAAGTAAAACGTTTTGCCAAGCTATAGCCGCAAAGAAACAGCAGCACCGGAACCGAAAAGGCCAGTGGTAACCAATTAGGCCAAAAGAAAAGTGTGCAAAGAACAAACCCCACCGAACACGCAGCTGTAAACCACCATGCGCTGGCAACGGAAATCACCCCAGCTGGGATGTGCCGCTTCGACGTTCTAGGATTCTTACGGTCGATCTCGCAATCGACCAAGCGATTAAACGCCATCGCCGTGCTTCGGGCGAAAACCATGCACCCCAAAACCCCAGCGATTGCGGGCCAAGAAACGACAGCGTGATTCCCAGCGGGCAACGGCACAGCATAAGCCATGACAGTGGCAAGGCATGCGAAAGGCAACGCAAAAATGGTGTGACTAAACCGAATAAGACCTAGCCAGTTCGAGATTGATGCAGGAATCAAATCTACCAATCCTTTGACTTTAATTATTTCAAAACGCCCAATCATCGAACAAGTAAAAATAAACGAGGATCGCTCCGTGTTAACTTTCGACCCGGGTTATTGGGGGTTCAACGACTGCTGGCCGACGGTTCAAACGTCGGATCCAACGAAAAAACCTAGGCGGGGATACTTGCAAGAGAAGCGAACTCGACAGCGATGCAGTTGCAACCATCAAAACGAACTCGTCGCAGGAGTTAGCTGTCACAAGGTTGGGATGATGGCTAATCGCGTTCCATGGTGATCGCTGTTCCTTGGCACCCCTCAAGCTAACCCGCCTACCACTCTTGGTGCTGCCCCGTTGTATTCTAACCCGAAGAAAAATAACCTTGGCATCCATCGCAATTGATTTTGAGACAGAAGTGCGATACCAACTCTCGAAGGTTATGATGTGAGCGTTACGAGTGTCTAACCAAGTGCATCTCGACCTCGGAAGCGTTTGCTGGTCTGGTGACCGCCCCAGTCTTCAAAATTGGTGAGGCGTTTGAACCAAATGCCTGGTGGGTTCGATTCCCATCCGCTTCCGCTTTACTTTTTCGGACAGTTGAGACACGGTCGTTGCGTTTTGGTTTCGACCGATTTGAACTGCAAAATCATCCCCCGCACCGAATTGCATCTGCAAATCTCCCGTTTTCCAACAACGACGTTTGCAAACCAGTGCGTGGATATGTAGAAGGGCGAATGATTATTCTTCGCTCTCGTACGAAATGGATTGCGAATCTTGTTCGATTGCCATTTCTTGCAGCTTTTCCATCGCCCGTCGTTCCAATTGCCTCACTCGCTCCTTGCTGATGCCGAGGCGATCTGCGAGCGACTGCAGTGTATGCACCTTGCGGTGCGATCCTAGCGAGAAACGAGCCCGAATGATTAGCTTTTCCCTGCGGTCGAGGTCATTCAACATTTCTGCGAGTCGAGATCGTAGTTCATGCCATCTTTTCTCGCTGATCGCAGAAACTCTTTCCTCATCGCTGAGGTCGATATCCAAGTCCTGTAGGCCACTCGCGACCTTCTGGCGGTCTTGCTGATTCGTGACGACAGTCCTGTACGAATTCCTGCGTACGACCTGAGTGGCATACGTGCTGAAACGGAATCCGCGCTCATAATCAAATTTCTCAACTGCCCTCATCAGCCCGATGATACCTTCGCTAAGAAGTTCGTCGAATGAATTGTTGGTATTCACGAATTTCTTGACGATCGAGATAACGAGACGAAGATTTGCCTCGACAATTCTGTCTCGGTGCCACTCGGATAACAGAACCAATCGCTCAATCAGTTTAAGACGAGCCTTGGAGGGTCTCTTGGAGCGGAGGAACGAACGCTGACGTTCAGCCTGGTGCATCAAGAAGTTCATGCGTCGAAAGAGCAAGGCCTCTTGCTTTGGGGTTAGCAGTGGGGCTTCACACATTCGGCCGAGATAAACAGGAAGGTCCGCCAATGCTGATCGACTCTTACTGTCCCTCACCGATGCCGCAGTCGAAAGCTCAAGCGTCTCAGAAAAGATTTCATCACCGATTCCATCACAATCAAATTCAGGATTTGTGATGAACGAGAGTTCGCGTTTGGCAACTCCTCGTGCGACCTTTTCCAAATCCTCCAACGCTGCATCATCGAGTCGGTGAGTTCGAGCGAATAGGTCGCCTCGGATCGCATTGGCGGCGTCGCAAAGTTCCTGCGATTTCAACCAACCGGGCAGCCTTGCTGGAGGGACCGAATTGGCTGATGAGGATTCACCGGCCTGTCTTTTATCAACCTGGGCAGCCATGAAAAAGTCCTTCGTTTTCGGAACTAGCTCTTCGGTTTAGTTAGAGATTTCACTCGGAGACGAACATTTAAAACGTTCAAATCGTCCAAATCATCCACCTAAGGTATATCGGCCGATTGACCCTCATGCAACGTTCAGAAGGCAAAAAACATGAAAAAGACCAATTAAACCGTCTAAAAAAGTACGAAACCCGCGGCCTGCCTTGACATACACGGTCTTTTCAAGCTTGAATACTATCAACCAAAACGTTCACATCCACTAAAGAATTCATGGCCGCATTTCAACCGTTCTTTTCCCCCAAGCAAGTCGCGAAGGCACTAGATGCCAGCGAATCATCGGTAAAGCGATGGTGCGACCAGGGTGCTATCGAAACGGTGCGAACAGTAGGTGGTCACCGAAAGATCTCACTCGATGCTCTTCAACGATTCTTAGAGGTTTCCAACCGAACCCTCGCAAATCCCCAATTAATCGGACTTAGGGTTGCTCCGCAAAGCACCACGAGTTATGGCGTTACTGGAGACAAGGAAGATCAAATTGCGTTCAGAAAATTGCTCGCCGACGGGGACGAACTCGCATGTGGACGGATTCTGCGAGACCGAATCCAACGCAGCGGTGCCCCGCGAAGCCGTGTAGCAGATTTTTTTATCACCGATGCGATGCATGGTATTGGCGATGCTTGGGATAAAAGTGAACTTGATGCCTACCAAGAACGCAGGGGATGTGAGATTTGCCTGCGCCTCATCAACGAATTGAGATCATCCCTCCCGTTTCCCAGCCCAACCGCTCCCATCGCAGTGGGCGGGACGCTTTCAGGGGATCCTTATCAAATTCCAACCGCTTTAGTCGAACTGAGCCTGCGAGAGATGGGCTGGAACGCAACCAACCTTGGCTGCGAACTACCGGTTGAGAGCTTCCTTCGAGCGGCCAACGACTATCAACCCACGATGATCTGGATCAGCGTGTCGACGATTTCGGACGAGAAAGCGTTCGCTGAGTCCGAAAACCGTCTTGTTGACGGACTTCCAACTGAAACCGCAGTGGTACTCGGAGGCCGGGCACTAGCCTCTCTTTCGACCGAAAATCTCCAGTATTCCGCACTCTGCAACGCACTTGGGGAACTTACCGACTTTGCCCACCTGCTCAGTGCATCGAAATCAGCCTAGGCAGTGGCGTTGCAATGGTGCAACAAGCTAATTACTGCCACCCGCTAATGGAGCGACACTGCTGAACGCCGCCCCAAAAGGTGCGTGACGCTCGCCAATTACACTCTTTTCGGCAGATATAAAGAGCTCGAGAACGTATCAAAAAAATCGTTATCGGAAATATTTCTCGGCATGTTGCAACCGGATGACCTACTCTTCCCCGAAGCCACATTGAAAAACAGCGACGACATCATCGCTAACCGGTAAGTGATGAAAAACGTCCCGAAACGCATCTCCCCGCCCCAATCCCGACCAACTGTCGGGGACAAAAAGCAAAAGAAGATCGAAAAACATCGGTGGAAAACGGAGAACCACTCGCAGTCTTGGCTCGAAAAAGCGGAGAAAAGGAATCAATCGCAGTGGTGAGGCCAGTTGCTTTGCTCTGCACCACCGAATCACGGCCCCCACACTGGATAAAGATACCGATTCACGCCGCTATAATTTATTTCAAGAAATCGACGCAATTCTGATTAAACTGGTTGTATGAATTGTATGGCCACTATCGCTCGCTGGTTCTGAAAGATATCGATCGCCCAAAACACATAGAAATTCATTTTCATCGCGGCTAGCCGGACGACTCGGCACCGCTCGACGGAGTACCTATCGAACCAAAATGATCGCCAACGCCATCACCGCACGCCACAGAAGAAACGAAGTGTCAGCCCATTGGCCAGCGAGCGAATGGGCGGTGAATGTCCGCGCTGGTCATCAACACAAAACTGTCCTGCAACGTCGCCCATTTGCCCTGATTGGCTCACACCCCTGCTGTCACCTCAGGGTCAGCAGCCGCAGTGTTGCGGAGGTTGCCTACCTTGCTTGCTGCTTGGGTAGCGAAATTCGTGTCTGGGATCTCTCTGATACCACCTGCCTTGTTGGTTCCCGCCTCAGCTACGATCAGACAATCGACGTAGGGCCGTGCACCATTTCTTTTTCCGCCGAGCATGAAAATCTTGATGAGATTG
>JADHOA010000096.1 GCA_016779185.1 Rubripirellula sp. | reverse complement strand
CATCGCCGAAAGGAATTCACCGATGATGAACGGATTGATTATCGTCGACATCTTCTCCGGGTATGGCTTTCGATGCCAAATAGTCGTCCTATAGATCCCATGTTTTTGGCTAGTTATGGAGCCACCGGTGCGGGCGAGATTCGCGGGGGAATGCGAGTTCAGGCTGGCTAGATGATGTGGATCGGAATCGAATCGATGGTCTTGCTATTTCAATCTGATTCTATTTGCTTGGAATCCTGAAGCCCATCTTGGTTCGCTCTGTAAAGGCAGTGGGGCAGCCTAAGTTCGCTTAAGAGGCGGTGTGAGATGGCAAGCCGATAGGGGCTATCAGAGGTGGTTGCTGGCTGCAAAAATTAAGAAACAGAGCAGATGATCACATCGCGTCTTGGCCTGCAGGGACGCAGGCATCCTGGAGTCTTAAAGCATGAGTAGATCCGAACAAAATCCGTACGAAACTCCAATACAAGAAGCCGAGTTGGTTTCGGACGCTAGGGCTGCAGGCGACAGTACCGGAGGAGTGATCCCGTATAAGAATCCCGCGGCTCTCTCCGCATATTATCTGGGATTGTTTTCCATTTTTCCTCTAATCGGACTGCTACTCGCGGTACCCGCCTTTGTTCTCGGCGTGATAGGACTGCGAGCAAGAAAGCGAAACCCAGCGGTGAAAGGATCCGTGCATGCTTGGATTGGCATCGTACTGGGCTTTATTTTTACTTTGGTTTGGGGCGCATGTGTCTTCGTCATTATTTTTGGTTTGTTTGCAGGGATGTCTAAATAGTTCAGCATTGGATCGTGATTTCGTTCGAGTGACTGACTAGACACGGCGAACGCAAAAAAGTTTGTTGTGATCCCTTGGTTGCGTTTTTGGAAACAAACGCGTGATCGCGAGACAATCACGAATCAGCTTTTGTCAGCAATGCATTGAGAAAACGAATGAACGAATGAGATGGATAACTTTTTAATTGATAGTGTTGCCACCGATTTTTTGGCGGTGCTGATTGGCGGTCTGGTAGCCGGGATCATTTGTAAACGCACGGGCGTTTCGATGTTGGTTGGTTACCTATTGATCGGTGCATTCATTGGGCAAGGTTGTCTTGGTTTGGTTTCCCAAGACGATCACGAATTAGAGTTGATGGCGAGTGCGGGGGCCCTGTTGTTGCTCTTTGCGGTTGGGCTCGAGTTTTCAATTGAGCAATTAGTGCGACTGCGAAAGTTCATCTTTTTGGGCGGCGCGTTTCAGATGACGCTGGTGATCGTCCCTGTTTATTTCGTTGCAAGATTAGCAGGATTTAGCGGGGCGGCTTCATGCTTGTTGGGGGCGAGCGCATCTCTAAGCTCGACGATACTCGTTTTTAAAGCTTTGAACGAATGGGGCCAAGCTGCCACGCCGCATGGGCGACGCGCGATCGCGATGCTTTTATTCCAAGATGTTGCATTGGTTCCTGCGATGCTATTGGTGCCCGCCTTGAGCCCCAACGGAGACGTTGGTTTAGCAACTAAATTGGTCTATTTGGCTTTGACGGCTTCGCTTGTTGTCATCGCGGTTTATTGGATACGCCGGTGGATCGCGCGGTTCATTGTTCCCAGTCTCATCGAACTGCGTAGCACCGAGCTAGTTGTTTTGTTTGCGGTGATTGTTTTGTCTGGTGCGTGTTGGATTTCTGATCTATTGGAAATGCCTGCGGCAGTGGGGGCCCTCGCGTCCGGTTTGATGCTGAGCGGGAATCGACTAACGCATCAAATTGACACGTTGATATTACCGTTCAGGGAGACGTTTGCCGCCATTTTTTTTGTCACACTCGGAAGCTTACTAAGTCCGCAGATTTTTTTTGAGCAGCCTATCCTCATGCTTGGAATTTTAGGCGGCATTGTTCTTATCAAAGCGTCGGCTGCTACGGTTTCACTCAAGATTACCGGGTTGCCATGGAGGCAGTCTCTTGGGTCCGGTCTCGGGCTTTCTCAGTTGGGTGAGTTTTCATTTTTGCTAGTTGGTGCAGGTGTGGCAGAGGGAATTTTCAACCAAGAGGACTATCAACGAACTCTGTTTGTTGCAATCGGAACTCTGGTTTTAACGCCGCAGCTGATCAAACTCGGATTAAAATTGGGTCGGCTAGGTAACGAGGTCGATGATGTAGATGATGGGGGGAAAACTGCATTCGCCGGCGCGACCCGGGCGATTGTGGTCGGAATTGGGGTCATCGGCGGTAGGACTGCCGCACGACTCGAAACGCTTGGTGTACAAGTGTGCTTGGTCGATCATAGTCCTTTGAATCTCTATCCATTTGCTCAGCAAGGCTTTCAGACTGTTACTGGAGATGCCTTAGATGATCGCGTTTTGAAAAGGCTAGAGCTTGTTGACAGTCAAATGGCTGTGGTGAGTGTCCCTGATGACCTGAATGCCATTCAGATTGTTGCGAAGTTGCGTGAGCGAAATCCCGATTTTTTCATCCTCGTTCGATGTCGCTATTTTTCGAATATCGGACCGCTTGAGAAAGCTGGGGCGAGTCGAGTTGTAAGCGAAGAAAAAGAGACCTCTAGCGTGATTACCCAAATCTGCGAAAAGCTATTATGGGAGTCGAGAGAAACCGAGCGTGAATCGTGAATTCAGTTAGTTTAGGCACTGGATCTATCAAATTTATTTATTCATCAATAGTGCTTCGTAGCACTACTCCATGATTTAAGTGACGATATTTTATGCATTCGACAGGATTTGGCATCTCACACATCTCGCTTTATCAACCTGAGCAAGTGATTGCAAATGATTGGTACGGAGACAGCCTTCCCAAAAAGTTCGTCAATCACACCGGCATTGAAGAACGACACATCTCATTCGAAGACGAAGTTTCGATGGCTAGTAAGTGCATCGAAGGTCTGTCTGGTCAAAACGATATCGACTTAGAAGATTGCGCGGGACTCGTCTTTGTCACGCCATCATTTGTGCCAATGCACATTGCCAATCGTTACATGAATCGAGAGCAAGCGCGGCGCGAGCAACCCACGCGAGCGGCCTACGCTTTGGCTGAGAAATTAGGGCTTTCTGCGCGGAAGATTATTGGAATGAATGGTTTCTGCAGTGGTTACGCTAAGGCATGCCTCTACGCAAAACAGAAAATGATTCCGACATTAGATCTTCAAAACTCAGAGTACATCTTATTGGTCACTTCCAATCGCATTAGCAGGATCACTGACTATGGATGTCGGCAGTCGGGTGCTCTTTTTGGTGACTTTGCGACGGTAACCGTTTTGGCTAATTCAGATAGTCAAAAGTATCCAGTGCGATTCGATTTGATTGACGTCTGCTACAGTAGGCAGCCGGTTAGCCGAGCTTATTTTGACTTTTCCAAAAAGCAGAATGTACTTGTCCCCACCCCTGATGGCGGACGAGAGGTGTTGACGGACCGGCTAGTGTTTTCGATGGATGGAATGGGAATCGCTGATACGGCGCCACGGGCAATGGCGGCCTCTGCATCGGAATTACTGCAAGCCAACGGGATCGCTGCAGCTGAAGTCAATCGCATTGTTCCTCATCAGGCTGGAAACGGAATTATCCGTTTGGCTTCCATGAAATTTGAGCAATTGGGACTCGAGGCAGCTGTCGTGAACGGCTTCGCGAAGCAAGTTGGGAACGTCAGTTCTGGGTCTGTGCCTTTTGCGTTGTCCAAGTTATGGCAAGAGCTAAGCGGCTATGTTCTTTGTCCCGTTGCTGCTGTAGGGAGCCCAGGTAGACCGGAAGTTTCACAGGGATGCCTTCTATTTAAGACGCGATAGGTCGAGCTCCCAAAAAGGGCATTGTGATCTTCTTTTGGTTCAAACTCTCTGCTTTTGCGTCAACTTGCTGATGCGCAGCACACAGGTGTTCGCGAGCCGGATTAATATCGCTTCAAGGCTCGGATTGGGGTCGGATTATGCCGGTTAGGGGGGATTTGGTGCTCGAATGCGATCGCTTGGTAACGGTTCTCGGGATTTTATTACCTGAAACAGATTAATAGACCGATTTCGATAAGGCGGGGTCCAAGCGTCATTGAGATTTCGAGTTGTACCAAGTGGTGTGTTTCAATCGTGCAGGTAAGTCGAGCAAAACCTAATGGATTCCGACTGATATTTTGGGTCCAACCGACTCAAATACTGGATTCCCTTGGTGGAGCAGTGGTTCGCCGATGCCAGGCGATCATCAGTATTCTCTCGTTGCTTTGGGCGAGTTTCACGCTTGCTGTGAGCCCTCGTTCTTGGACCGAACCGGTTCGGGGTGTGATGGCGCGTCAGCTACTTTTCACCGGAGTAGACGGTACTTGGTCAGCGATACGTTTTGGCGCAGCAGTCGGGATTTTGCTGATCGTTCAGGCCGCACTTTGGGTGGATGCAATTGGAATTACGACCGATTTAATCGCACCCATGTTGTGGAGAGCCATCGTGAGAGAGCTAGCGCCTCTTCTCGCGTGCCTCGTAGTCATCGGACGTAGTGGAATTGCAATCTCGACAGAGTTGGCAACGATGCGAGTGGATGGCGAGCTGGATGTATTGGATGCGCAAGGTATCGATCCGATGACCAGCTTGATCATGCCTCGTATTACAAGCATGGTGTTTAGCGTGTTTTGTTTGGCATTGATTTCATCCACTTCGATGATCATGACAGGATACGTTTGTGGAAGAGCAGTCGGCGTAATCCGAGTTTCATTTTTGTCGTTTTTGGATCAATTAATCGGGCAGGTTCACTCGTTAGACCTATTGTTTTTTCTTCCAAAAACGATTGTAGCCGGGGCCTTTGCGGCCGCGATTTGTTGCATCGATGGTCTGAGTGTAAAAGCGACGATTACGGATGTTCCGAGGGTTTCAAGTCGAGCTGGTATTCGAGCTTTGAGCGCCGTGTTTATTATTTCTGCAATTCTATCGATTTTGATTTACGGTCGTATTCTCATCTTTGAGGTTTTTTAGAGATGAATCGAACCCAATCAAACTCTCAAGATATCAATGCTTCGGTTGTGCTTGAATTGCAACGTGTGACACAACACCCTAATTTTGAGAGTAGTCTCGGAATCCGAGATTTGGATTTAATACTTAAGTCGGGCGAATTGCTGACGATTCAAGTAGAACCATCGACGCGAACGCGATCGTTCGCTTCCATGATCCAAGGTATTACCGAACCTGACCAAGGAAAAGTGTTCTTTTTGCGACAAGAATGGTCTGGGGTCGACTACCACCGACAATTTGCTAACCGCGGTTTGATCGGGCGAGTCTTCGAGGGACAAGCTTGGATTGAGAACCTAAACCTCGATGAGAATGTGACACTGGCCTGCCGACACCATGGTCGATCGAAACAAGACATCCAAGAGAGTACTCAATCCTGGTTGAATCATTTAGGACTTGAGAAACTCACGACGAGGAGACCAGCCTTTGTTGCTCCGGCAACACTTCAGTTGCACCAGTGGATCCGCGCATTTATGGCATGTCCAAAGTTAGTTCTGTTAGAGCGACCGCTCGATTTTTTAGACTCATCTTGGATTAAAAAGCTACTCGATGCCATTCAGCTTGTGATGCAAAGTGGCGCAGGGGTTCTTTGGCTCGATAGCCGCAGAGATCTTGAATCTTTAGGAAGTGGATTTTCTCATCGTCATCTAAGAGCGAATGCAGGTATTCTTAGCACCCCATCCATATTGGAGGGGATCTGATGAATGAGGTTTATCGACTTCGTTACACCAATCAAATTGTTGGTGCATTCTTACTATTATTCATCATACTGCTGCTCGTTTTATCCTTCACCGTTTTACGATTGGGGAATCGTTTTGGCGCAAAGGATCTCTATTGGATCGAGGCTTCGGAGGCAGAGGTGCATGAATTGCATCCTGGGACTGAAGTGTTGATCTTGGGAAAACCTATCGGAGAGGTAAAGAACTTGAGCTACTTGGAAGGTGCAAGTGCTGTTCGAGTAGATATTCAGTTAAATCGGCCGGCGGAAGACGTAGTTTTTGAAGATTCCGTCGTAAGGCTGGAACGGAAGTTTGGTGTCGGAGCACCGGTGCTTGTGATCCGACGTGATGGCGTTCGTGGAAGATCCTCTAAACCACTGTCGCCGAATCAACGCATTCAGTTTTTCTCATCGGATCTAGATCGTGTCGATCAATTAACCGATCAGGTCAAGCAAATCACTAAGTCTTTTCAAGAGATTCAGCAGGTCGCCGAACCCACGCTTGAGAGTATGCGAGACACGGGAGAGCGTTTACAGGGATCACTCGACCAAACGGTTGATCCCGCTTTCCGTAAATCGCAAGATGCTTCGGACGCATTTTTGGAGACCAATCAACAGATACAGGTCACGACTCAGAACCTAGAACAACAGATTACAGGTTTGGTAGGTCGAGCAGATAAAATTTTAGACGGAGAGGTTCGAGATACCTTGGCAGCAGTGCAGCAATCGAACCGAGTGATTGAAGATGCAGCGATGCAGGTTAACGCAACTGCTCAGACCCTTGATGACCAACTTGTTGAAACACTCGCCGTCATCAGAGAGGCTAGTGAAACCGTTCGCGAACTCGCTTTGGAGACACAGAAGTTTATCCGCGTGTTGAATGACGAGGCGGAAGACCTTCCGGGAACCACGAATCGTGTTAATGATACGATGAGCGAGGCTCAGCAACTCGTGAATGAAATTCGTAGCCATTGGTTGCTGAGAAGGTACCGAGAAGAACCGACACCGAGTAGGCAGATGGATCCAACCGCAATTCGTGGGGGAATCTCCCGATGATGCCGGCCATGATCTACTCGTTGTCTCGATTAATGATGGTTCGAAATAACTTGTCATTATTTCAGTACTTGTTTGGGGGATGGATGCTGCTTTTTGCAGGATGCAGCAGCACACCCGAATTGCAGGATAAACAAGATCAGTCGATCGTCCGTGCCAACGATCAGGGTACTGGTCTTTACAACCTCGGCAAGATTCATGAAGCAAAAGATGCGTACCTTGAGGTTTTGAAAAGATCTTGGGAAATCGATGATCCTTACGAATCCGGAACAGCGGCCTATCACCTGGCAGCCTGTCACTTCAGCTTGGGCGAAATCGATGTCGCTAAGGATTGGTTAATCGATGCGCGTTACGAACTGACTCGCGCAAATGCTTCCTGCAAGAATGTATGGCTTTTAGATGCAAAGATTGCTCGCAGCGAAAAGCGATATGCTGATGTTGCTTATTCGTTGCAGCGAGCAACGAGCGAATCAAAGGAAGAGACCCTCCGTGCTGATTTACCTATTCCGCGACTCAAGCAACTTTCGGAAATTCGTCTATCTGGATCATCAAACGCGGTGGCAAAGGTTCGGATTTCTTCGTTACGCGGTAACCGGGATAATCAGATTGACCTTCCTGTGCTACTCATTCAAGCTAGCGTAGCGGTTGAGCGAGAAGAACTCGCTAAGGCGATTGAACTTCTCAACGTAGCGGAAAAGCTACTGAGGAGTGCGGAGCGGTTGGACCTAAAAGCTGAATGGCATCGGATTTCCGCTGAGTACAGTCTCGCGAGTGATCAAATTCGTTTGGCGGCGAAACACTTTGACCAAGAAATCGAATGCCTAAAAGAGTCGGGACTGTATCTTGATATTCCCGACGCACTCTCACAGTCCTCACAGGCTTATGAGAGGGAGAGAAAGTTTGACATCGCTGCCGATCGCCTCTGCCGTGCAGCGAAGCTTTACTTTGGTCGCTCTGAATATCAGTTGGCGTGGAACACGACTCAAGAAGCGGGGCGTTTATCCAAACTTGCTCGTGATGCGACCATTCAAGTGCGTTTAGCATTAGTCGCTGAGCTTATTCTCAGTGAGTTGCCCGATGAATCCGCTGAGGCGCACTCGGAAATTGATGTTTCCTTGTAGTGTTGATCGTGGCAATTCAGGCATTGTACTCTTGATCAAGCGGCCAGCCACCTCAGAAGCACTTTTAGTGCCCTTCATATCCATCCTCGTGCTCGAGCACGTTTTTATTAGTCCATGCGAACTCCAATGCTGAGGAGGATATTTGCATAGCGTTGTTGGTCAGCTGTTTGGATAGTCAAGACGTGATCAGGAGTGCTAACGGCCTCATAAAAGGCCCACTTGTCAATCGGTTCTAATTCCAACGTTAAGTTGGCATCTTTGATGGTATTTCTATAATCATCCCAAACCGGCGGATCACCATCCAAAGCATAAGGTCCACTTGTTTCAGTTTGCATTGTTTGTATTGCTTCAACCGGAACGGCAGATAAAACAGCTTCGAGAACTTGATTGCAAGTTGGTACACCGGGCATCAGATTCAGACTTACTAGCTCCGCGCGAGGACCGCGTTTGCTGGCTGCTGGGTAGTTGCCATCCGCAATTAATATGGAGCTGTGGTGGCCGGCTGCCGCCAGAACCGCTGAGATTTGTGGGTGGATGAGTTTGTGTCGTAACATTTGTGAAAACAGCCAAAAAAAGTGGGGATTAGTCGTTCACGACGGGTTCATCACTTCGTTGTGATTGCTGAAAATGATAGGGTAGTTCATCCCGATTGTCACTCTCGTCTCGAGCGGGTAGCGATGAAGTTGTCTGCAAAAATTTATTGTTTTACGATCCAGGGTGGTTCGCTTTGTTGTCGGTTGCGGTAGGCAAGCCTATTCAGGGACGCAGGGGTGAATGTTGGGTCGACTCACGGAGTTGCACTGTTGACTAAAGGACTCATGTCTTGCCGATTCCAGATAGGGAAATTTCTAGGGATCGACCTATTTGTCCATTGGACATTCCTGCTGCTGGTGGCCTACGTATTTTTTTCCTCGATCGGCGAGGGATTCAACGTCGCGTTGTTTATGCTCGCTCAATTGCTTGGAGTATTTTTCTGCGTCACACTGCATGAGTATGGTCATGCAATGGCTGCGCGACGATTTGGGATAGGCACGGCAGATATCACTCTTTTGCCGATCGGTGGAGTTGCCCGATTACATCGTATGCCTCGAATTCCGTGGCAAGAAATGATTGTTGCGATTGCTGGTCCGGCAGTGAATGTTGTTCTTGTCGTTGTATTAGCGGTCGTATTCGCCACCCAAGTCAGTGAAGAAATGCTTATTGGCTTGCAGGACCTAGCTGCAGGTCCGCAGGAAGGCTTGGAGATGAGTCAAGATGTGGCAACAGCTATCGATACGATGTTTCGATTTCCATCGATTGCTGGATTCTTGTTCACAATGATCGCGGTCAACATCATGCTGGTTCTGTTTAATCTCATACCCGCGTTTCCAATGGATGGTGGCAGAGTTTTACGAAGTTTTGTGGCTATGTTTACCAATTACACGATGGCAACAAAGATTGCTTTTCGTATTGGTTTTTTCTGCGCCGCACTGATGATCTTTTTCTCTATCCAAGGACAAAGTTCGAACCCTGTGCCAATTTTTATTGGTCTGTTTGTGGCGTTTGCAGGCTACTCGGAATTCAAGCAGGTCGAGATTACCGAGGCGGTGCGCGGTCGGGTAGTGGCTGAGGCAATGATTTGCACTAAGACAATGGTTTCTGAGGATTTAAGCCTCAAAGACCTCGCAAAAAAATGGAAGGGCACATCCGATCGAATGTTGCCGGTAGTCAATGCAGGCGGTCATCCGATCGGTATGGTTCAGATGTCAAAACTAATATCTAGCTTAAGTCAGCCTGATTCCGATACGAAGTTGGTTTCGTCATTAATCGATCGGAACCAACCATTGAAACTGGTGAAAGACAGTGAATTATTGGAGAAAGCGTTGCCTAAGCTTGATCGAAGAATTCGGCAGCATTTAGTCGTAGATGATCAGGGAGTCGTTACTGGTGTAATCGATTTAGACACCATGGTACAACGACTTTGTTTGCACGATCAAGAATCAAATGACCATGCAACAACGGAGGTCAGGCATTTTGATCAAATCAACTAGTGCTTGGCGATCAAGAGATTGCTTCAACTATTGGAACTTAAGATCAGTCAATCGACGACTGACCGCAATTCACAGCCGATTTTGATTGCTCGATTTGAATTGTTGTGTTGCAGATTCCGTATCGATCATGAAGAGTGCTTTGAATTTGCTTTAGCAACTGATCATGATTGCATTCTTCTGGCACCTCCAAGTGCGCGGTCAAGCAAGTTTCGGTGGTGCTGATTGCCCAAATATGTAGGTCGTGAACCTCTTTAACACCAGCAAACGCTAGTAGATCCGTGTGGATTTGTTGTGCATCGAGATCTTGGGGTACGGACTGAAGAGTTAACCAAAGTGATTCGCGAAAAAGGTTCCACGTTCCCGCAAAGATGACGGTAGCGATCACAAGGCTGATCATTGGATCAATCCAGAGATATCCCGTGTAGTGGATAATCACACCCGCGATCACAACACCCAGAGAAAGTAGGGCGTCGGCAGCCATATGTAGATAGGCGCCACGCAGGTTTAAGTCTGTTTTTCGACCACGTGCAAAAAGTAGAGCGGTCCCTGTGTTGATCACGACGCCGATCAATGCGACGGTGATCACGGTATAAGAATCGATTCTTTCTGGCTGCCAAAGCCTATCAAAAGCTTCCCATGCGATACCACAAACTGCAAAGATCAGCAGCAAACTATTAAAAAGAGCGGCCAGGATGGTCGACGAACGCCATCCATAGGTGTGACGCGGAGTGGGCGGCAGTTTAGCTAACGCGTACCCCGACCAAGCCATGATCAGTCCTAACACATCACTTAAATTGTGCCCGGCATCTGCCAAGAGCGCCAATGAATCGATGGCGTATCCGTAGGAACCCTCGACGGCCACAAATGCCGAATTCAGCAAGATTCCAATCAGGAACGCGCGGCCGTAACGTTCAGGTAAAGGATGATTCGCGCATTGGTGCATGGAGAAAGTCCGCCCACAGTTTCGTTAGATCGGAACGACGGTTGCAAATGGAATCATGTAGTGCGAAAAAAGATCATTGATACTCATGCCTCGATACACCTCAGAAACGTCGGTGTGGATCAATTGGTTCGTTTGGTATCTGGTAAAAGCCAAATACCGATGATGCGATCCTAAAGATCATAAAGATCAGTACGCCCATCACCGCAACGCGTATTACTCCAGACGCGATTCCAGACAACACCTTGATCGCCTGTTTCGCTCTTTCGTCATATTCTTTCGATAAGTGGGCCAGCGACTCGGCATCGACGCCAGCCATTTCGGCGATGTCGACCCGTTGAATGAAGTCACTCGGTAACACTTCAGTTGCTCGCAACGCTTCCGATAGAGATGCTCCCGAGCGAATTGCTTGCTCAGATTTGCTTGAACCTAGCCGGTAATAGTCGCTGTCTGTGCTATCGAGCGCAAGCGCGATGGATCGAATGGGATCGAGTCCTGATCCCAGTGCCAAAGACAAGGTCCAGCAAAGTCTGGTGATGGTGATCGTTTGTATCGAAGAGCCAAAAACAGGAATCTTGTAAAGTAAAGGAATCGTGTTTTGCACTCCGGCGACGTTCTTTAAAAAAGCAAACACACCACCAGCTATGCATCCAAACACGATCGCGAGATAAAACCAAAACCAAAGGACGCCGGATCCTCCCCTCAGGCCAAATCCAAGGATATCCGTCATCTGCCCTCCACTGCTTGGAGTCAGAATCCCTAGTAGGTAGATCAGAATGGAAATGATCAGAATGCCAGCCACCAATTGCAGCATTGGCCATGAAATAGCCGTAAAAAAAGATCTTCGCGTTGCAATTTGGTGATCATAGTGGCGACTGAGTGTGAGTAATGCCTGCTCTACTTTCCCCGTTTCTTCTCCGACTCGGACAATGGATGTCATTAATCGAGGGAAATAGGGTCTCTGTTGCATGATATCGCTAAGGGCGTATCCTGATTTCGCGCCCTGTACGAGATTGCTAATCTCTACACGATGTTTACCGGAACCGAGCGATGCCTCGGATTGCAGTAATTGAATCAGATCAGCCCC
>JADHOA010000095.1 GCA_016779185.1 Rubripirellula sp. | reverse complement strand
AGTTCAGATACTTGAAAAAGCTATGCAACCCCCACTACTTCGGTAGGCAAACAGATCACCCCGTGGGATTTGACCCTTGTTTGATCGCAAATCTCACGAAACGATAAAACTCTTAGGCCAGGAATAGCGTTTCCAATTAACGCTTGAACACCGAATCTAATCTTTGGATTCACCAGCAAAAGAGGATCTTTATTTCGCGAGGGTAAATTTGCAATGCCCTCTCGCAGTAACGTCAACAGCATATCCACTTCTACGGGAGACCAATTGATCGTTGTGCCGTTGCTGTTTTTTTCCAAGCCACGAGTAATCTGCGATTCGAGCTCAGGATCGAGGGTCAACACATGCATGTGACCTTTAGAGTCGCGATAGCGATCACTAATTGTTCGTGAAAGACGCTGCCTCACAGCCTCAACGAGCTCCTCTAGATCGCTTGTGTGCACTGCAATGTCGCCTAGTGCTTCTAGGATCAATGTCATTTGCCGAATCGGCACATCTTCTTTCAACAACATCTGCAAAACGTGCTGTACATCACTTACTCTAAGCAGCTTCGGCACGAGTTCTTCAACAACCATTGGTGAATGGGTTTGCATTTCATCCAACAAATGTTTCGTAGCATCACGCGAGAGTAATTCATCGGCATATTGCTTCGAGACTTCTTGAAGTTCATCGACCAAGACCTGCACCGGCTCTCGAAGGGTATAACCAAAAACTGCAGCCTGCTCGCATTGCTCAGGCTTTATCCAAATCTCCGTAAAACCCAAATGACTATCCTCAGCTGACCGAACCAAACCCTGAAGCTGTCCGGTTACACCTCGCTCCGCCGATGCTAAAATTTTGTCGGAGACAAGATCATTTTGAATAACCACGTTTCCGTGAATCTGAATTCGGTAGCCGTAGTCGTCTAATGTTCGATCATCCCTTACCCTTACTTTTGGCAAAATAATTCCAAGGTCCAATGCCAGGGACTGTCTCAACCGAGTAATCCTCTCCATCAGATCGCCACCTCGTGTCGGATCTGCCAAATCCAGCAGCCCGAGTCCGATCGAAATCTCCATTGGATCAACTGCCAACAGATCTTCGATCCTCGGCTTCTTCACGGAAGCATCTGCTTCAGCGGCAGCCAACTTAGCCTGCTCCTCCGCAACTTGTTGCTGTTGCTGACGCCCAACCACCAAAGCCAACCCCACGCAACCAGCACCCAGCGTGACCACGGGAACTGGTGGAAGATTCGTTATCACCAACAGCAGCAAGAATCCCCCAGCAATCGTTAGGGCACGTGAGTTACCTAGTAATTGCTGCAAAAGTTGAACAGGCAGGTTTGCTCTCTTACTGCTTCGTGTGACCAAGAATCCTGCAGCAAGCGAAATCAACAGGGCAGGTAGTTGGCTTACCAAGCCATCACCAATGGTTAACTTGGTAAAGGTCGACGCAGCAACTGGAACTGACATTCCACTGTGCACCACACCGACGTAAAGTCCGCCAACAATATTTACCAGTGTTATGATGATTGCGGCTATGGCGTCACCACGAACAAACTTACTCGCTCCGTCCATCGTGCCATAGAAATCTGCTTGTTCAGAAATCTCTTCGCGCCGTTTTTGAGCAGTATGCTCGTCAATCACACCCGCATTCAAGTCAGAATCGATTGCCATTTGCTTTCCCGGCATTCCATCCAACGCAAATCTCGCTGCTACCTCACTTATACGTGTGGCTCCCTTCGTGATGACGACAAACTGAATCACGATGAGAATAATAAAAATGATCAATCCAACCTCAATACGATCACCCGCGACAAAAGTCCCGAAACTCTCAATCATGCTACCTGCTGCATTTACCCCATGGCGATCTGCGCCAGTGAGAATGAGACGCGTTGTTGCCACGTTCAGCACCAGCCTTGCGAGCGTGGTTGCCAGCAACAGCGTCGGAAACACACTAAAGTCGAGTGGCTTCTCAACATGAATCGTTGTCAGCAAGACCAGCACGGCAACCGTAATATTTGCCGCAATCAAAATATCTAAGACCGCTGTTGGCAAAGGAGTTAAGATCACCACAACGCAACCAATAATCGAAATTGGCAGCACAAGATCTCGGTAACGAATGATTGATTGCATAGCTAGATTCCAACTGTCCAACCAAGTTCTGTGCCTTGGTCTACTAGAGACGGCACACTACAAAAAACCTGATCGGACGGTCTAGACAAGAAAGATCGAATGACCACTGGATAACGCCTCCTCGGCGATACACAGCTGCGTGTTTCACAGAGACTGTTTCACTCGGCATTGATCTTTAGCAACACGATCGCGCCTTCACTCCCCCAACCGGCGAGCACTACCCCCAGATGTAGATGAATCAAAAGCTAGCAAAGTATCCTCAACGCAAGAAATCACCCACGTCTTTTCGCTGCAATCACCTTCAGCACTGCCCTACCCTCCCTATGCCCCGGTTTCCAACAGGCTTCTGGGAAAAAAGGGAGAGAAAAACATGAATCTCAGCGTGCATTAGAAACCTAGTCGCTTCGTGACGGTTCGACAGAATTAGGAGAGCGGACTACACCACTATCACTTGGATCATTGAAATGTGAGTCTAGCACCCCTCACAAAGCAATCCGCTGAAGACGGTTCAGGGGTAAACCTAGTCAAGACACTGAAGCAATCACTGTCTTATCCATTCATTTTGCAAAAATGGGGCCTGAGTTTTCATTCCATCATCACGAAGCCGTTCAGCCAATCTGCGAACAGCAAGCTAAGTCTTGAGTCGCTGGCAATCATTATGAAATTCATCAGGATCCTCTTGCTGATCGAACGGCCAAGGTCGATCTGAAACAGAGAAGATCAATTTGTAACGTGAATCTACAACGCTACTCAATCAGCCTTTGAACCAGTATTCCGCAAGAACACCATCTGAGTTTCTTGTATTGGACTAAGTCCGCGAAGGCAGACAGAAAGATCACTCCCCTGAAATTGAACATTTGTTTCGCATTTTGATAAACCTGCCAAAGCAGGTGTCACGTCAATCGTAGCAACTGTTGAACGGATAACGGAGAGCCCAAAAAGTACCTCAGCACCGCCCGAGGAATAAGGGAAAAGTTAAGCGTAAAACTTTAAATGACCACACTCAAGCAATTAAGCTTTATTGAGGCAAATCAAGCAACAGCATCGTGAACCTATGCAACCTAAGGATTAGTAGATTCCTCAGAGAGATGACCTAGGCTATTTTGCGGGGAGATGACGCAGTGCAAGCACTCCCTTCGTACCACGAATCAAATCCAATGTTGCCTCGTCGATCCCACCATCAAGATCAATGATGGTGTACGCAATTTCTCCCTTCGACTTATTTAATAAGTCCGCAATATTCAGACCCGCATTTGCCAAAATGGTCGATATTTGACCAACCATATTGGGAACGTTTGCATTGGCAATCGTAATACGACTGCCGCCGTTACGAGGCATGATCGCCTCAGGAAAATTGACGGAGTTTCGGACCGTACCATCCTCTAGATAATCACGCAGACTATCAGCAACCATCACCGCACAATTTTCTTCAGCTTCATTCGTACTTGCCCCGAGATGAGGAAAAGCAAGTACCTTTTTATGCTGCAGCATCGACCCAGATGGGAAATCGCAAACATACGAATGAAGATGCCCTGAATCCAACGCGGCTACCACTGCTGCCTCATCACAAATGCCACCTCGCGCCAGATTAACCAAAATGCCTCCTTTGGGCATCATCTTGATTCGCTCCCCGCTAACCAAACCTTTTGTCGCATCAATTAATGGAACGTGTACCGAAACGCAATCACATTGAGAAAATAAATGATCAATGCTGAGAGCCTGCTGAACACCACTCGAAAGCTGCCAGGCACTTTGAACTGAAATCAATGGATCGTACCCAACGACCTCCATACCCAATGACAATGCTGCATTCGCTACACGCAGACCAATTGCACCCAACCCGATCACCCCGAGCGTTTTTGACGGTAGTTCTGAGCCAACAAAATTCTTTTTACCACTCTCCACTGCAACAGAAATTTCGCTGTCTGTTCCACTCAAGCTCGACGCGAATTCCATTGCCTGTGAAACATTCCGAGAGGCCATTAAAAGACCGGTTAAAACAAGCTCTTTTACCGCATTGGCGTTAGCGCCTGGAGCATTAAAAACCGGTACACCGCGTTCTGTCATAGAGGCCACGGGAATATTATTCACACCTGCCCCTGCCCTGCCAATCGCAGCGACGGAATTCGGTATTTCCATGTCGTGCATCTTAAAAGATCGCACCATGATTGCATCGGGATGACTTATCTCTGAAGCCACTTCGTAATTTTCCCTTGGAAGACGCTGCAATCCTTGAACGGAAATATTATTAAGGGTCAAAATCTTGAACATTGATTCGACTTGAAATTCTTTAATGATTGATGACGGATGATTAATAGGCTTTAAAGGCGAGCACAAACACTTGAAATGCACTCATCCCTGAAATATCTTCAAAATACGAAACGGCTCTTCATCGATCAGCTTTTCTGCTCTGCTCCGACGCAAATGAATAGTAAAAACACTAGCCATTAGCAGAGGCAAATTCTTTCATAAATGTTGCTAAGGCTTCGACACCATCAATAGGCATCGCGTTGTAGATACTCGCTCGTATCCCACCAACACTACGATGACCTTTGAGGCTATCAAGTCGATGCTTTGCGGCATCAGCAATAAATTTGCTTTGCAACTCTTCACTGGGAAGATTAAAAGTGACGTTCATTTTTGAGCGACAATCAACAGCCGCATGCCCGCGATAAAATCCGTTGCTTTCGTCTATCGCCTGATATAGTAGTGAAGACTTTTTCTCATTCATCACTTCAACTGCTCGTAGACCGCCTACATCATTTTGCAGCCACTTGGCAATTTTACCAAGCATGTAGACCGCGAAAGTTGGAGGGGTATTCCACATGGACTCTGCTTCGTCGTGATTGCGGTAATTCAGATAACCGGGCAAGGATGCCTCACCACGGGCCAAAAGATCTTTTCGAATGATGACCACGGTAACGCCAGCGGGCCCTGCATTTTTTTGGGCACAAGCGTACAGGATGCCATATTTACTGATTTCCAGGGGCCGTGATAAAAAATCGCTTGATGCATCACAGACCAAAGGAACCGTAGAAGGACATACTGGCTCTGATTCAAATTGAACTCCTTGAATCGTTTCGTTACTGCAGTAATAGAGGTACGCAGCATCTGCAGATACTTGAAGTGAATTGACTGAAGGCAGATCGCAGTAATTCCTTTCCTTGCCATCAAAAATAGCAACCGCTTCGCCTTCCTTCTTCGCTTCGGCGATTGCTTTTTTACTCCAAGCTCCAGTCACCAAATAATTAGCAACCGCCCCACCGCCCCGCAGCAAATTTGCCGGCACCATAGAAAATTGCAATGCGGAACCTCCCTGCACAAAGAGCACCGAGTAATCGTCTGGCACTCCCAGCAATTCCCTAAGAGTAGACTCAGCATCCGCTGCGATAGCGGTGAAAATTTTGCTGCGGTGGCTAATTTCCATCACCGAAGCGCCAGCTCCGGGATAACACAACAACTCATCCCTTACTTCTTCCAAAACGGAAAGTGGAATTACTGCCGGACCTGCCGAAAAATTAAAAACGCGTTGCTCAACCGCATTGGCGTTCATCTTTTGGTACTTTCCAAATCAATAGGTGAGAGTGACTACTTGGGAGCTGATTCATTCCACATTGCCAAGCAAAAATTCAAGAACCGATTGTAAGCATGTAAATAGAACTTCGGAAGGTTCCCTATTCAGGGGAAAACCAAAGAATCTTCGGCCTCCGTTCCCCTAGCATAAGATGCGCAGGCTACTGCGCTGCAGCACAAGGCAACTGCCCACCGTTTTGGCAGGCAACCTAACAATTAGCTTAAAAAACACGAGTAACACCGTCGGTGCATCCTAACACCGAACCTTGTCCGTGCCTCACGCTGGATTTGACTGGCTTAAAACTCAAATTCACTAAGCCATTGATCAACTTCCTCCGGCGAGAGAGAAGGAACATCAAGGCTCTTTCCTTCCCTGCCCTGCCCTTGCCTCTCCCTCTCAAGCTTTGCCAACACCTCAGGAGCAAGCTGCATATCACCGGCCAACAATTGATCAAACCAAGTTATCGACTCAAATACAAAAGACGACCTACGTTTAGCCGCAGCTTGTATCCGGCGGTCGCTTGAAACAACGGTAAGCTTTTTAGGCGTACTGCAAGAAAGAATAAGCTCCTCAATCAGATCATCCGCTTCAGGATAGTTAATCGCGAAGCGAACATTCACGCCAAACCAAACATGCAGCTCACTCGCATCCGGCGGTGGATTGGCGGCGTCAAAAACGACACACGTTAGCGGCAGCAGGGAATCAGGAAGGCATTCTCGCAATCGTTTAAGAAGCAATGCTCTTTCTCGCTCAAGCCATCTCGGATCACATCCCCGACCCGGAGCCGCAACTGGCGCGATCACATTATAACCATCAATCAAAAGGACCAACTTCTGAGGATCCAAAGACAAGCCCTCCGATCATGCAATTCGTGTTGAACGTGAGACCTGGCGCACACCAGTCGAGCACGATCACTTCTCAAGAAAACATGCAGCGCAAACCTTCACGACACAACGAAACGCGACACAAGATATCTAAGGTGTCATTTGGCCAAGCAAGGTAAATATCAAAAATCATCAAATTCTCTTCAATTCATTCTTATACTGTTATTCGTCAAAAGAATGAAAAGCATCGGATTCTAATTGGATGCTCGGAGGATATTTGACTCGCACCAAAAACAAACCATGTGCAGGAGCTGTCGGACCTGCCTTCGTGCGATCCTTTGCCTCTAAAACGGACGAGATCCAATCCACTTCCTTTCTTCGCAGACCCACTTCGACCAAAGAACCGACGATATTACGAACCATGTTGTAGAGAAAGCCATTTGCCTCTATTTCGATCGCTAGCAACAACCCATCGCAATAATCACTTGCACGTTGTGGATACACAACACATTCAAAGATCGTTCGAACTGTCGTAGCCCTCTCCGAACCGGCTGCCTGAAAGCTTACAAAATCATGCTCACCCACGAGCCTTTTGGCGGCCTGTTGCATCAATTGCAAAGAGAGTGGCTGCTTCAATCGCCAACGAAATCGCCTCTCGAAAGGCGAATCGAAGCCACCCATTTGCAGTTGATATCGGTAGCGTTTCCGCTCTGCATCGCGAATGGCATGAAAACCATGTGCAACCTCAACGGACTCGGTTACGGTAATATCTAGAGGAAGCTTGGTATTCAGCGCCAAGCCAAAATTGCGCCCCGAACTTTTCCATGGCACCACACAACTGGCGACCTGCCCAATCGCGTGCACCCCAGTGTCCGTCCTTCCACTGCCCACTACCGAAACTGGTTGCGAGACAATTGTAGCAATCGCTTTTTGCAGTTCAGATTGGATGGTGGGTCTCTGTGGTTGAACCTGCCAGCCAAAATAACTCGTTCCGTCGTATGCCAAGGTGAGCTTGAAAGTTCGCATCAAAGAACTCATGTCAATGATCACCTCACTCTCAAGCAAAAACTGGAAACCAAAGCCTTATCATGTACAGGACGATCGCTGAAGAAGTTCCGCAATTTGCACGGCGTTTGTTGCAGCTCCTTTTCGAAGGTTATCGCTAACACACCAGAAGGCTAGACCGTTTTCGCTGCTGATATCACGACGTATCCTACCAACGAACACATCATCTTTTCCTTCGCAATCCCTCGGCATCGGATATACGTGAGAATCAAGGTCATCAACAACAGTGATGCCTTCTGCTTCGGAAAACAGACGTTTTGCCTGATCGATCGATATGTGCCGCTCGGTCTCAACCAAAATCGACTCACTGTGCCCAATGGTCACTGGGACACGAACACAGGTAGGACAAACCTGTATCTGCTGGTCTTCCATGATCTTACGCGTCTCGTAAACCATTTTCATCTCTTCGCTGGTGTATCCCTCAAACTTATTGGATCCGATTTGCGGAATTAGATTGAAGCCGATCGGATGCTGAAAAGTTTTAGGAGCAAGAGTTTTTCCCTTTAGCTCTTCTGCGACGCTCAGAAAAAGCTCCTCATTACCCGCGGTGCCTGCCCCGCTGGTAGCTTGGTAAGTGCTGACCACAACCCGTCGCACCCTAGCAAAACGATGAAGAGGTGCAAGTGCGACAACCATCTGCGTAGTGCTACAGTTTGGACTTGCAATGATGCCTTGATGATTCCTAACCGCTTCAGGATTCACTTCTGGAATGACCAGAGGCACATTGGGATTCATCCGCCAATAACCGCTCTCATCCACAACAACGGCACCTTCATCTACGGCCCAAGGCACAAACTCCTGAGAAACCTCATCGGGTGTACTTGCAATCACTAGGTCAACACCCTTGAATGCCCCCGGGTGAAGCAATTCAACAGTGACGGCCTGTCCTCCTACCCGAACCTCCGTCCCGACTGATCTTTGAGAAGCCAATAACCGGAGCGAACGATAGGGTAGTTTCCGCTGAACAATTTGCTCAAGAACTATTCTTCCTACAGCACCGGTTGCACCAACGAGGGCGATATTTTCGTACACAGTATTTCACTCGGTTAAAAAAAGAAAGGCGTACAGAAGTGCCAGAACTGTGAAGAAGACGCAGTTAAAAATATCATTACAAAGATATTTGAGCTCACAAGATCCATATACAGGGCCAAGCGAAAATACGAAACGAATACAATAAAGCTATTCTCGCCTTACCAAACAGATTGCAGGCTTGACCCTGGAGGACCTGCTGAGTTGTTTCGTTGATTATTTCTTCATTCCCTTGATTGCATCTGACAGCTCTTTGTCGACCAAACCTAGACCTCCACGTCCGCCATCGAGCCGAGCCTGAACATCGCCGTTGACATCCTCTGCGGTAGATTCCCAAAAATTCTTGATTTGATCCTTATCGAGGGGCTGATAGGAACGGAATAGACGAAATCCTACGCCACGCGAGGGATCATTTGTGAACCACCACGGACTTTTGGGGAAGTTAGGATCATCTTCCTTCCACACCTCGTCATCCGATGCCAATCTCGACGCGCTACGCAACTGCTCACCCTCCATCTCCCAACTACCACCGCGTGCAACCACTGGGTACGCCCACTCGGGCCAATTTACCATTGAAGATGCCTTAATCGGCTGCTTGTCGACATATTGCGCATACCCATCTTCGGTGTACTCGTTAACCGTCAACTCGGCGACGTTACCGTGCATATCATAGAGGCCAAACGGGTTAGGCTTTTTTCCGCCTACTTCGGGAGTCTCTAAGCCAGAATTATCGAATGACCAAGCGTAATCATCCAGCTTATCCGGCTTTGAGCCAAAGCTATAGGCTGTTTTCGTACCCGCTCTTGCGGCGTACTCCCACTCCGCTTCAGTAGGTAGGCGATATTGCTGCCCTGTTACTCGGCTTAGCCACTTAGTGTATTGCTGAGCTGAATACTGGGTCATCGTTACAGCGGGCTGATTATCCTCTTGACCATATTCGAAAGTAAAAGTTGGATCGTATAGCTCAGTTGGTGCAGTGATAGCGTCGACTCGATTCTGATCGGTAACCTTTCGCTGTCCGCGAGATTCGAACTCCTTAAAAATTCCGTATAGGTACATGTATGGCTTGTACTGCGCCCAAGTAATCTCTTTTTTCCCAACCCACATTGGATCGGTAACCACCCTGACCTGCGGACCTTCATCTTCGGAACGCCCCTCCTCATCGGAAGGACTTCCCATCAAAAATTCACCACCGGGAACAGGAATCATTTCCAGCTCCACTTCGGTTCCAGGAATCACCAGGGTGTACGGCACCATGTAGCCGCCCTCAACCTGGACGCTTGGCCCATCGACTGGCTTATTGGAAGAAATCCCAGGCTGCTGGACAGAAACTTCAGCACTCGGTGACTCTGCCAAAACAGAGTCACCACCAAACAAACAGATGATGGCTGTCAGTTGTGCGGATAATTTAAAAGGGCACATGAAATCACCGTTTGAATCGTTCATTTAAAAAATGATGGTTGACCAAAAAAAACGTCGCGAGACGCCGAATCGAAAAACACTGAATTTGTGTTTACCTGAAACCAAGTGATCTCCCCAATCAGCTATCAAAAAGCAGTGGTGAGATCCCCAAACCCATTCTAGATGGACTAAGGTGATTTGTGGAGTCACAAAACAGATAACCCAATGGACCAACCGCCATTCTTTTGAGTCATTAATCTGCTGTTATGGCTCAACTCTCTATCGCAGGACTAGTTGGTCCTAGATATTCTTTCCGAAAATCTTGCGTAAAGCGAACAAACTCGCTCGCCGGAAGCCAACGCTTCCAAATGAGAACTTAACGGCCCCTCGGAAAGATAAGCTTTTGCACCCGCGAAGTAACCCAAAACCAGCAAATGTTTCTATTGCTGATTCAACTCGCTTGGTCTTGCACCGAGAACGACATCCAATTTTATTTCCTCGGATCCACGATCAATCTGCACCGACACCGTCGAACCAATTAACGTGCTACCAATGACCCGCATTAAGTGCGCCATGTCCTCAATCCGCACATCGTTAACCGACCGAATACGATCACCCTCAAGCATTCCCGCAATCGCAGCGGGAGCCTCATCGTTAATCAAATAGTCCACTAGAGCACCTCGCAGTCTCGGGCTCTCGCCTGACTGTGGATCGTAATCGACATCGCGAAGCTTCACCCCCAGCCATCCCCTCTCAACCCGACCGCTTGATCTTAGCTGTAAATAAACCTGCTTAGCGACATTACTCGGTATAGAAAAACTTACGCCTTGGTAGGTATCGCCTACGATTGCAGTATTGATACCTATCAACCGTCCTCGAGCGTTCACCAACGGGCCACCACTATTACCTGGATTCACCGCCACATCACTCTGCATAAAATCCTGATACTGCGTGCTCGCCCTAACCATTCTGTGCTTTCCACTCAAAATCCCAAATGTGATTGTGCGATCAAGCCCAAATGGGCTTCCCACTGCCCATACGGGGGCGCCAACCTTGCTATCGTCACTATCACCCCATGCGATTGGTAATAAATCATCCGCTTGGATCTTGAGCAATGCGAGATCTGTTAGAGCGTCCGAACCGACCACCTCCGCCGACAATTGTCGGCCATCGCTTAGGGTCACTGAAATGGACTCACCGCCTAGTATGACGTGCCGGTTAGTGAGAATGTATCCATCCTGATCAACAATCACTCCGCTACCTTGGTCGGTAGGAGGCATCCCACCGCGAAAAAATTGCTGAGCTAATTTTTCACTCTCACTTACTAATCGCCGCTCTACATCGATGTGAGCAACACTCGGTCCTACGGCCGATGTCACCATTTGGTATGCGTCACTTAAAGCATCCAATGAGACGTTACGCAAACCATCCCTACCAGATTGATACTCAGCTCTTAACTCCCCACGATGCCATGCGTACCTCATCTCCTCGACAATCTGCGGGATCACAAACCTCGCAGAAAGAAGCATAAGCGAGATGGTTGCTAAGACCGTCAACGCATGCGTAAGAGAATCTGACTGCCGCTTGAAACGCGGAACAGCAACAACTCTTGATGGGAAATGTTCCTTGGCAGGCTTAAACGAAACTCCGGAATCAAGCTCAGCTTGCTTTACCCGGAGCTGCGAAAAATGATTAGCCTCCCACAATGCATGACCGCACGCATTCAGCTCTGAGGAATCGACATGAGTGGTTTCATTTGATGCTGACGAATGGTTCTCTGACGCTTCCCCCGTCGGAACTGGCTCACCATCTCGGCCAATCAGGTCGACGGATTGAACCACGGAGATCTCCGAGGGATCTGATTGCTCTTTCATCGACAGTTCGACTCCGAAACCAGAATCTGGTGGATAACAAAACCTAAATCTCTTTACCCTACAAGGCCGCTCGTACAATATTGTA
>JADHOA010000094.1 GCA_016779185.1 Rubripirellula sp. | reverse complement strand
ACCTTCTTCGTCGTGTTCCGAAGTCTCTCTGAATGGGGTGTCAAGAAGCCGCAGAAAATCGGCGCACAGACAATCGACATCCAGACGACCAATACCCAGCACACCGACGACACCCCAGCCATCGCCGAGTCGACCGAGACGGCAACGGAAGAGGGTGAAGTTTGATCGGACTTCGCGTCACTGAATCCCTCGATCCCTGGTAATCGGTGCACCGTTCGGCCTTTGTTATGATATCGCTTCGAAATGTCTCCCACCTCGAGCTGCTGGTCGCCCTTGTGGGCTTCCTTACTATCCAAAGCTTCATGGACGCGGGACAGCGTACGGAGCGTATGGTGGTTGCGGGATCCTTTTTTGTGTTAGTTCTCTCGGCGATTCGATCACTTTCTTCCTCAAAATGGCGTCTTCACCTGACGCTGGGTTTGGGCGTTGTTGCAACCGTCGGTTCCCTGGCGCGTGAGCTTTCCGATCACCTGACTTTGGTCAATGGGATCTACGTGATTCACCTGTGCATCCTTTTGATCCTTTTGGTCTCCCTAGCCGAAAGCATCTTTATCTTAGCCCCCGCAAGCCTTGATCGAATCATTGGTGCCGTCAGCTTTTATCTTCTTCTGGCTTTGGCTTGGGCATTTCTCTACACCCTGCTTGAGCTGAATTATCCAGGGACGTTTCGCCTTAGCACGACTTTGGTGGACAATAGCGGCCCTGCGCTTGTCAATGAGATGTTCTATTTTAGCAGTGCTTCCTTGACCACACTGGGCTTTGGTGATGTGGTTGCAGTCACCAGCCCCGGTCGCGTGCTTTCCGTCATCGAGGCAATGACGGGGCAACTCTATTTGGCGGTGGTTATCGCTTTTCTGGTTGGGGAACGACTAGCGGAATCGATCAGCCAAAATCAATCTTCCTAGGAATAAAACATTTCGTAACTGCCCCCTTTCCTGCATGCTGTTTCTTCGTGATGACCACCGGGAAATCTTGGAGCCACGCAGACGCTAACACCCTTTCCACTTGGTGTGATAATATTCGGTTTTGTTTCACAGCACTCCCACAAGGTAAGTTTCATCGCTTATATCGTCCATTACGGAGGTAATACGACATGAACTCAACCTTGCTCGTTACCTGCCGATGAACAGTTCATTCAAGTTTCTTAGTGCTTTGGTTCTCTTCTGCGGTTTGGTTGTTTTGTTCTTCCTTGGCTTAGGTTCTATCTCCTTAAATGAACCCGTGGGATCAGGGAACAAAGTAGAAAAAATCGCGGGAAACATCGGATTCTATTTTTCCGTTATCTTCGCCATATGTCTTGCCAGTCTTTTTGCCGGTGTCGCATTAGTGTTCCGCGGACGCAAACTCGCAAGCCAACGACGCCAAGAGGACAGTTGTTCTGCGAACGAAAAAGTCGTCAAGGCAATACCAACCGCAATCATCTCGAGCGCAATGTTTGCTGGTTTAGTCGTGCTGGCTATCTGGTATTCGTTACGGTGGAATCCCGATACGGCTTGGGCTGCAAGGGTCATCGGAGAAGCCGATGAATTACAGGTATTGCTTGCGCGTTACCACGAAGCGAACGGAGAATATCCTATGTCTTTACTTGATCTCGAAGATAATTACACAGAGCCAACTAATTTCATGTCTCGAAATGCTGAATCACAGGGGATGGATTGTTGGGGCTATGAAAGAATCGGCACGGATCATTACCAGTTGGAAGTCACCGCGTACTCTTGGGTCTCATACTGGGACTCGTTGGTCTATCGAAGTTCGAGCGATTTCGCGGAACCATGGTTTGACAATTGCGAAAATACGGACTGGCTTGACTTTGGAAAATGGCGATACGTGAAAGGGTTTTCGAGTTACCGAGACCAGTATTACTTTGACGCCGAAGGAAACTTCCAGCAGAGATAATCATTGGGTTTATACCGTGACAGGTGGCATAAAGGTGAACGAAAGACCGTCTAAACATGATCGGCTGACCTAGGCAAATTCATTTCAACGCTTATAAAAGTCGTTTAAGCCGATCGATCGGGCATAAGACACTGTTGAAAAGCATACGATTCAATCAGCAAAGTGAGTGAAGATGGCGATTTCCACCGACGTGAATTTACCCCGTGTGCATATCCCGCAGTATCCACAACGATGCGTGCGTTGCGGTGCAGATCCGCAAGGCAAGACGATCAAAATCTGGACACATACGATTGGCTGGTGGACCTATTTGTTGTGGGCATTTGGGAAAGGTTTCACAACGAATCCACCTGCGTGCAGCGCATGTGGTCGGAGAATTCGAATGCAGCGAGTGGGTCGGCACGCAGTACCTCTGCTAATCGCGGCACTGGTGATGGTATTTATCTGGCCTTTATTAGACGAAAACTTTGTCGTTGAATTTCGGAAATGGATCATCATGGGAGTGATCCTTGTTTGCTGCGCGCCCTACTTTGTCTGGGAAGTTTTTTTTCCACCCACGATTGATATCACAGCCTACAAAGACAGTGTGGATTATGAGTTTGCGGACGAAGACTATGCTTATGATTTCGCCGCACTCAACGACGACGCGGAGTGGGTAGAATTGTCCTAGTGAGGTAGGGTTTCCACGAACTTTGGGCATTCCTAGCGGATGATTCGGAGAGAGGGGAAGCCCGATATAAGCATTGTTAGCAAAAGCGCTCGGCAATCGCGTTATCTGCTCAAAGCGTACATCGGCGTAAGTCAACGCCCGCGCTGCACACCCCATTCGATCACTCGTATGATTTCCATAGTGGCTGGATCAAAGCCCGCTAGCATTTGTTCTGGGATGGGTTAGGCACGTCAATTCGCTTGATCGCTTTAGAAGATCCTGCTAATTATGTGCCATGTTCCAATCATTACGTTCTGTCCGGTGGGCATTGACCCTCATCAGCTATGCGACTTTCCTCGGTTGCCAAACCATCCGTCCCAGTAACGGGTTGCTGGAGCAGCAGACCGTCAATGCAGGAATTTCCTCCGAGCAGTTACGCATCATTCTCGATGATCTGGTCCTAGAATTTTCCAGCGAGTTGGAACAAGCCGCAGACCGAATCATTGCTGCAAACGAGAGTCAACGGGTTCACAAGAACGCCTTACTTTGGAAAACGAATGGGATCGCTAGTGGATTTCAAGCCTGCTCCAGACGCGATTCTCTTGGATCGTATTTTGATCTCTGGATTTTAAACAAGCAGTCACTTGAGCTGTTTCGACGTCCCGCAGATCCTCCCCTGTTCGGAGACTCGCAGGCCATTGCGATTGCCGCCTGTGAACGAATCGAATCCAGCATGATCGAAGTTTTGAACGTGATCGGTGACGAGTTGCCGATTAAAGAGGAGTTTGCTAGGCAATTCGCGAATGATTTTCCAATCGACAATCTCTACTTCAACCGAGCCTCCATTACGACTCAATACACAAAGTACATCGACGAGATTGAAGCCGGAAAGCGTGAATTGCTGGAGGTCGTGGGTGACCTCGACAACCAGCTCGACCGTATGCAAAAACTTTCCTCCATGTATGCAGAGTTCCTACCCAAACAGGCGAGATGGAATGCCGAGTTGATGGTCTTGGAGACATTGCAAAGCGAGGCTTTCACGACTCCGATTCGAGACATGTCGTTAGCTGCTGATGGAGTCGTTCGAATCGCTGACACCACTCAAGCATTACCGAAGTTGGTCGAACGTGAAGGAAAATTTTTGCATGATTCGATCAGCGAACAGCGTGAATTGACGCTCCTTGCAATTGATCGGATGCGAGCCGAGACCGTCGATCAACTGCAAAGCGAGCGGGTCGCCGTGATGGCGGACCTTCAGGATGAACGCAACGCCGTACTGCAAGCGATTCAGCGGGAACGAATCGCAGTCACCAAGGATATGACTAACTTCGGATCGCAATCACTCGAGCAATTTGATCGATCGGTCGATGCCAAAATCGTCACCGCGGGCGATCAGGGACGCTTGCTCATTGACCACGCGTTCATGCGATCGGTTCAGGTATTGGCCGTCCTACTTCCCTTGGCTTGTTTGCTGCTCTACGTTTTAAAACGACAAAAAACAGATTACAAAGACAGGAACAACGAAGTGGTACAAGTTGTACGACGAGACGATGCATCTGAAACCCACTTTCCACGCCGCGCTGCGTAACTGATTTGGAAGGGTCTGTTCGCGGTGGCCCTAGCGTGACGGGATAAGGCCCAGTCATTCTGTTCTTGTCGTCGTAATCAGTGGTCTAGGCTTGACTTTGGAGAAGATCTAAGCGGACTTTGTAACCGATACGATCAACCTTGACTCGCAACATCCACGCAAAAAACCCGAGCTACGGCATGATAATTCTGGACGGTTTGCGAGAAGATCTCAGGGTATCACTGGGCATTTCACCGAACAACTTTCTGTAAGTCCCAGAGAACCTTCCAAGCTCCGAAAAGCCGTATCGCGCAGCGACTGCAGTCACCGTGTCTTTCTCTAACGATCCTTGACCGAGGTCCTGAAAAGCGTTGTTCATTCGTCTTCGATTCAGATATTGCAGCGGGCTAACCCCAACCACTTCTTTGAACGCTAATTCCAGTTTCCTGCGACTACATCCAAGATTCCCAGCGAGTACGGGAATGATACAGGGAGCGTTGCGGATCTTACGATCCAATTCCACGGCTCGTGTCACCAAGTCCAACGCTCGGCTACGTGACAGCGACCGCTGCGTCTCTCCAACCATCATCTCATCTAAGATAGATAACAGTGCACCCACTCCGAGATCATTGAATCGCTCGGCACTCAGCGACATTTGGTGGGCAGACATAGATGAAACCAATGACCCAATAAATTGCCCCCAGTTTCTGAGATTTTTGGCCGTACTATGTATTGCCATCCCACTTTGTACCCCTTGAGCCAGCAGAGCTTCAAATCGCCTCAGCACATCGTCATCAAGTGTCACCGTATCCAGAAGATTTTGAATCTCTTTTGTGTTCCATAACAAGACACTTTGTTTGAGACCCGCTTCTTGGCCGACTTCAATATCGGCTCCGGACGGACAAAGGGGGACCTCCGTGTTTTGGACTTCCGATCCCCACCACGTCGAATTCCGAGTATCCGCGAGACATACTGCGAGTAGACCCTCTCGGATCGTTCCAAAACTGTGTAATTTCGCACCGACTTGTTCGTTGTAAACAACGAAGGCCCCGGTCGCTGCAAAATCTAAATTACGACAATAGTCGCCCGCTCCGAGTTGCACAGTCTCATAATCGTAGACCACGCTCAACAGCTCAGAGTTTTCGGAAGGATAACGACTGGAAATTGATCCAGTTAGAATCGCGTTTGGCGGGAACATATTTTGTCCAGCTACTGATTGCTATACGAATTGAGGCTCAACGCTCGTTGAGAAATCGGAATCTCAGATTCAGAGAAGAAAAAAACCGGTGAGGTAGTTGATTCCCTGGGTTAGCTCGAGTGTGGGATAAGATAACATTGCGCAATTTGCATATTCCTATCCTCGTCATCTGCAAGAACAGCGGAAAGAAGCATATTGCGAATTTGCGCAAATTGCATGGTGAAACCTGCGGAATAAAATAAATCTCGCCAAACCAGACGAAAATCGACTCTATTTTCTAACACCATGACACGCACAACATCCCAATTCTTTTGAGGCATGAGAGAATCAAAAGTCGTGGTTTTCCTGCGGGAACTTTCAATATTCTGATTTAATTTCGGGTTGTGCGCAAACTGCATAGCACGTCTTTGCTAGCGAGCTATCGTGTAAGCGTTACATATGCTCCACGCAGTATGCAGAGCGATATTCAGCATCGATCTTTCGTCTGCCTCGAATGACACCCATCCCGGGAAAATCTAGCACCTCGCTCGCGGAAGCTGCGCCGATCTATCGGCTCGGTACGCCGCAAGAAAGTGCTGGAATTCCGGCGAATTTAGTCCTTGAAATCATACTCGTCACACTCAGACGCCATTTTAAATGGACCATCCCATCGGCAATTGCGATGGCGATTCTTGGCGTTGGATATCTGTGGTGGTCTAGCGAACCCCATTATCGAGCGAGTCACTGGGTTGAGGTATCACAGCACCGCGTACTCAGTCCAGGTGCGACAGCACGCCCGACGAACTTGGTCTCGAGTGAAACCCCAATCATTCTGTCTGAAATCATTGTCGATCCCGTCTTAGCACGACCGGAAATCCAATCGCTTCCCAGTTTCAAAGACGCTGCGGGTCGAGCAAGACACCTGCGTGAAAAATTAGAACTAAAAGGGGGAGGGACCCCTGGGCGTCTATCCATCACCTTTAACGATACCGATCCAGCATCCGCTTCGATCGTTTGTAACGCGGTTGCAGATGAATACATGGAATATCGACGGGAGTATGAGCAAAAGCAAGCGGATATGATCCTACGCAGTTTGCGGCCTGAGCTAAAAAAATGGGAAGATCTCGTCAAAGAGAGAAAGGAAAATGTCGAAAACCTGACCCTTGCTGCAATTTCTGCGGGCGAAATCGCGGAGAGTCAAACGGAGGGTCGTTTTTCGTTCATTGCAGATCTTCGAAAGCGCATCAATGACCTGATGCTAGAGCAGGTTGGATTAGAGGCAAAAATTAAGAGAGTCAATTCCGATTGGCCGGCCAACCGCAGCGAGATTGAGAGTGCGGTACAACAAGATCCCGAGGTCCAAGATCTCAAGGCACTGATCGATGCTTATCGAGGTGTCATACGCGGGATCAAAGTCAATGGTATGGAATCCGTCAAGCGAGAGGAACTCGCGACGCTTCAGCAGCAGATTCTTCATGCAACCGATGATTTGGGAACCGCAGAGGAGGCTGCCGGAAAAAATCTACTGGATCAGTGGGCAAGCAATGTAACGCAGGGTCTTGAAAGAGAACTCTACATCTCCAAATTCGAGCTCGAGATGCTGCAAAGCGTGTTTGAAGAGGAGAAAGAGCGTTTTCTCAAGGCCGGTGATCAAGCGTTAAAATTGCGATTCGCAGAGGACGACCTAGCCTCCGCTCAGGGTTTACTTGATGGTCTGCGACAGCGGTCCACCACCATTGAGATGGAAAGTCGATACGCCGCACCTGTGATCTCTTTGCGCCGTGCAACCCAGCCCGAGCATCCCGTGGACCCAGTCTATGCGACGAAAAAGAATGCGATGTTATTACTGGGACTCGCCTGTTTGCCGCTGGGTCTTGCCTTCGGATTGGAATTTAAGCTGAATCGTTTTACCAACGTCAAAGCGATTGCGGATCGCGTCCAGCTAAATGTGCTCGGAGAAATCGCAGCGATCAGTGATTTAGTTGAAGAAGAGGCAACAAAAGAAACCGCCGATGCGAAACGTTATCGCAGTTACACGTACGCTGGCGATATCCATCGCCAATCCGTCGATAATCTTCGGATTCGTCTTACTTTGGGAGACGAACTAAAACTGGGCAAAGTCACCTCGATCCTTAGCTCATTCGAGGGCGAAGCAAAGACAACCCTATCCAAGGATATCGCTCACTGCCTTTCCGAGTCACATGCTCACAAAACACTCCTTATCGACATGGACTTGCGCTGCCCCGATCAACACCGGCTGTGGGGATTAAAAAATACTAACGGTGTTTGTGAAACGCTGCGCGGTGATATTCCCTTTGGAAAGGCCGTTCGTGAGGTGGGGGAATCATTCCACGTGATGCCTGCTGGTAAAAACCAGCAGATGCATCTCTCCGCCGTCATCTCAAAACGAGTCGAAGAGTTATTCGAGTGGGCAAGAACTCAATATGACTACATCATCGTGGATACCGCACCACTGAATTACGCGTCCGAAAGTCTCGTGATTGCCAAACATTGCGATACCGCAGTGCTCAGCTTGCTTCGTGATGTTAGCCGTTTAGAGCCCACGCAAAATACAGTGAAAAATCTTCAATCAGTCGGTGTTCCACTACTTGGATGCGTTCTTTCGGGAATCACTCCTCTCCAGTATCAATATCGCTACGGTAATTACTACTACTATCGCGGCACGTACTATTCCAAGCACTCACAAGAGAACGGTGAGTAATCGTTTAGCCATCCAATCTTGGCATTTCGATCCGATCAACATAGAACGATAACATCCACTCACTCCGCCTCACGTCATGATATCGCGTCTACTCGCACGACTGATTTCCGGCAATTTGCGCGTCTTTCCCAAGGTGGTTGGCGCCCGAAAAGGTCGATCGATCCTTAGAGGTGGAATCCACCGTCTTTGGATAAAACTCTTCTTCAAGGACGCGGAAGTACCTCAGTTTCACTTTCACCGCGTCTCTTTAGTGTTGTCTTTGGTTGTCACGATTTCACTGGTTTGTCTCTCGGGTTTTTCGTATTGGTATCACACAGGAAAACTGCCTCGCGTACTATTGAATCGAGCCAAAACCGCGGAAAGAGAAGGAGATTTTCGAAATGAAATCGAATGGCGGCGGCGGTACCTTCTGGTTGCACCCGACGATATTCAGACGCAAGGCAAGCTAGCGCTGGCTCTCGATTCTCTGGTTCGATCTGAAAAGATCGATGATGGTAGTCGCGGAACCTTCGAGGCGATGCGTCAGTTAGAGATCGCGGAGAACCTTGGCGAGGAACTTGACGATGAACTTAATCGCGAATTAAACAGCCGTCTTGCGAAACGCTACCTTGAGGCGAGTGAGATTCTTACGGTCGCTTCAAGCAGGCAAGACGATGAGCCAATGGAGGATTCACTTTTGGGTGAAGCAATTGGGTACTTAAACAAAGCAATGCTCAAATTGGACGAGGACGATCAACAGGATGATTCAATCGATACCGATTTGGCGATTCAAAAACTTGCGCTGCGACGGGCGATACTTGAAGAGTCAATCCACTCGTTGGCTACGTATCAAATGCGGTCCGACAAAGGTAACACCCAAAAGAATCGCACGATCTCTGAGGGTCGATCCAGTGCCTACTCCAAAAGACAATCCCTTTGGTTCGATGACGCACTACGCAATGTGATTACCGCAAGTCAGCAGGACGAAAGTTTTCTGAATTTCTTATTGTCGTATCGGGATAATGAAAACTTCCCCTGGAACGAAGCCAACCAAGACGGTTGGCAGTCACAGGTTTGGAAAGATCTCCCACAGCTGATTTCTAATCGTGTCCGCCAATTGGGTACATACCAAGGAAAACTCCTCTCACTGCAATTGGAAACGTTATTAGGCGAGAACTCAGAAGACCGGCTGAACGAACTTTGGGCGAACGCCGCCGATGAAGTTTGTTCGGGTGATAGCCAATACGAAGACAAGCGAATCGTTCGAGACATCCAACCAGCGCTATTGGAAGGGAATCTTGATTCGCGTGATGAGTTTCGAACCAAAGAGGACCAAGCAGCACTCGAAATTATCTACACCGCGTGGCAGCGATACCCCATTGATCAATTAGACGAGAAATCGGCATGGTGGACAAAGCTGTGCATGATCGCCGAAGAAGATCAGTCAGAAGTCCTTGCGAATCTTTTTGTGGTTCGAGCGCGCCATCACATCGCTAACGACGAATTGGATAAGGGAGTGGGATACCTTCAACAAGCGATTGATCTACAAGATGTCACACCACTAAACGCATACGAACTGCTTGCCGAAATCAATTTGAATCGCGCAATGCTTTCTGAGGATCAGCCAGAACCAAAGAATCAACAAATTGAGTCCTCACTCGATCAGTACCTGGCTGCCATTGTTAAACAGACGCAAGAGCTTGAGCAGCGTGACCTACCCGAAACCGATCGATTTCTGAGATTGCGACGACGAATTTTGCTTGCGCATCGATCGAATCACGAGGTGATGAATCTCTCCTATCGTTGGATTCGCACACGGAAAACTCCTGCATTGGACCGTTTTAATGAACTGATGACAGAAGGTGCAAGGCTTGGAGTTTCGGAAGTATTTGATCGCTTACAAGTGGATCGCGTTGCCGAGATTTTTCAAATGGCTTCGGATAACTATGCGACCGCTTCGCTATTTGAGGATGCTCATGCACGACACCCCAAAGATCCTACGCTTAGAAACCGCTGCTTTGATGTTTGGTTCAAAATCGGAAACTTTGAACGAGCAGCGATGTACTTGTCGACCGCGTCCTCGCTGACCGATATACATGGGCAGACACGATTACTATTCATGCGCCTGATGCAGGTTTTGCGTGATCCGGAGAATGCTGAATCGATCGCGACTCTAAGAGAACACGCAGAGATCCTACAACTCAATCTCCTCGAACAAGACAGTCTGGGGGTGAATCAGAGACAGAATGAAGTTACACAGCGTGTCTTGAAATACGTCCAAGTCGTGATACCAGACGATGATATTCCCTTACGCGAATACGTCGGATCGCCTTTGATGCGCGAACGAATATTTGAGTTCGCGATTACCGAACCGTCAAGTTCGTGGGTCAGTGGCCTTGTGTTCGGCCTCATACAGTATGAGAAACCAGAAAACCGCAAACGATGGCTGGAGAGGCTTTCCCATATCACTGAAAGTGACGGTTTTGCGACGCTCATGAATCAGGCACGCGCCTATGAGGCAATGGGTCAGTACTGGGCAGCGATTCGTCTATTACTTGACACGGATGGTTTTTCAATATCGCAGGAGGGTTTAGCAAAAAGCTATGCGGCTGATCTTGCCGAAATTGCAGCAGGCCACGTTGCGAAACGTGAGGTTCTACTCTCGATACCCGAAGAGGATCGCACACCTCAACAGTGGTTCCAAATTTGTTTTACCGAATTGAAAATGATCGTCTCTGCCCGCAAACTTGCGATGCCAGCCTTGGCGGAAAGTGCAAGACAGCAATTTGATCAGCATCGGGCAACACTCATCGACATTGATGGCGAAGGCAGTAAGTTCGTTTTCTTAATAAACGCTTGGTTCGACTTTGAATTACAGGCTAAGGAGTACCGTTCCGGGATTACGAAAAACGAAGAGCTGAGGCGACTTGAATCCGACCTCGATCAATTATTGGAGCAAAAACCCTGGTGGACTCCTCTCTTGACGCTTCGCGGCATGGTAGCCGCGGAGGTGAATGACTCGGCGACCGCAATTGATCGCCTCAGTTTAGCTGTCAAGAGTGGAGATGGGAGCATCGACACGAAACGCGAACTCATTGATCAGTTGGAACGAACTGGTGATAAGCAACAAGCCAAAAAGTTTCGGCAGTTACTCCGAGAATCACTAAGTCGCTATGAAACCATTTGGGCTAGTTATCGCGAAAATAATCCGCAACTACGAAATCGAAATGCAAGACTAACGCACCACCAAAACCTTGCGATGTCCCATAACGTTAGTCAGGCCTGGCTGATGTGGGCGGGCTCACTAATCGACGCATGTCGCCAATCCATCAACCGTGACCTCTATCGGCAGTTCATCAGGCAGGCTGAGTATTGTCTGACTCGAGTCGAAATGCTCGGTGATGACAAGACGTTGCCAGCGTTTAAGGTTCGCCATCAACTTGCTTTGATCCGAAATCGTCCCTCGGACGCACTCAAAATTGAGGAGGAAATCAGTGAACTCGCTAAAACGGACGCGGACGCCTTCGATGCGATGATCGCTTGTGTTTTAGCCAGAGGGGAAACCAAGAAAGCAGTCAATATGCTTCTGGTTCTGAACGAAAGGGAGCCCACCGAGGCTCGTTTGATCAAGCAAGCACAATGCCAAAGTGGAATCGGCTTGACCGAGCAAGCAGAAGCCTCCCTAAAGAAAGCGGCCGAACTGTTCCCTCGGTCGAATTTCGTACGAGATACACTTGCCCGATGGATCTCCGTTAAAAAAGATCCAACAGACGCGAAAAACCAAATTCGGGAGCTACTTCTCAACGAATCAGCTGGACCGCCAAGCGAGACGGACCAACTGACCTACGTGCAATTAATTAACGAACTTGGTGAGAAGGGTCAGACCGATCAGGAATCAATTGATTTATTGTTGAAGCTCGCCAGAACGGACGGGGTTTATGCAGAATTAGCAGGGCACGCCGCACTGAGAATAACAGCGAGAAGTGTCGTCCGTAACCGATCCGATCAGGTGCATACTGTATCCTGGCTTGCAGAG
>JADHOA010000093.1 GCA_016779185.1 Rubripirellula sp. | reverse complement strand
AGCATGACTCAGACCGCATCGAGCATGACTCAGACCGCATCGAGCCTTGCATTTGGTGTAGCATGGATGCTCAACTTCATAGGTTGTCTTTCCTCGCTTCGAATGGGGTCGCCAACGCGAGAAGTTTTAATGAAGCAGACCATCGAACAGTCGTGACCCGATTCGAACCATGGTAGCTCCAGCCGCAATCGCCTGTTGATAATCGGCACTCATCCCCATTGAGAGTTCTTTCAACTCAAGCCCCGATTCGCTTGAGAGACGATCCCTCAGCTCACGAACTTCATGAAATTGTCGCTGTGCGTTGTCAAGATCCCCGTCGAGTCCTGCCATGGCCATTAACCCCATGATTTCAATTCCCGGAGGAATTTCCCGACGGATCATCGCTTCGATCATCTGCGGTTGCATTCCCGTTTTAGATTCATCGCCGCTAATGTTGACTTCGAGTAGTAGCCTCGTCTGCTGATTTTTTGCGACCGACTCTTGTGCGATCAAATCGAGCAGTCGCTCGCTATCCACCGAGTGGATCAGTGGCTGGTAACGCAGCAGTCGTCGAACCTTATTGGTTTGAAGATGCCCGATCATGTGCCACTTCGCCTTAGTGGGAAAGCCAGGCGACTCCGCCTTGCCCCAAAGAACCTGTGGTCGATTTTCTCCGAGATGATGACACCCCGCCATCACCAGCGATGCGGTCCAGTCAGTATCCACATACTTGGTGACCCCGATAATCGTGACGTCCTCGGCCGATCGCCCGGACTCCTTTGCAGCATCCGCAACCTCCTCACAAACACCGTCCCAGTTCTCTTGAATCAGCCGATCAATCTCTTCTGGATTCCTTTCATTCATCGTTATCATCGACCGTAATCAATTCCTCGAAACTTCCATCACCAGCATCGAACCTTGCACAATAGAAATCGGCCATCAGATGCTTTCCTAAAACCGTTCTTGTACGCTGACCATAGAGCGAACGATAGACCAACCATTGTTCGGAACCCATTTGGACACGGTAACCCACAGCCTGAGAGTGATCGAGTATTTTCAATTGATCTGCAACCGTCAGTTGCCTCCAGGTTCGTTTTCTCGAAAATCGCCGCTGAGAAAAATCAAACCAAAGCGGAACATAAACTCGATCGCGGCCCGCACCCGTTAACACAAGGTGCTGATCGGACGAGAGGCTCAGGTCAAACAGGCTAGGCCCCATCTTCCACTCGGTAGCTGCCAGTGGAATTCCCATGGCGCGACGGTTACCTTTGACAAAGACAAACTCGCGAATCTCTTGATCGACCTCCACCGTGTTCAATTCCGCCACAGGTAATCGACAGTGATACCTGATTTCACCAAGTGATTCGTCAGGATCCTTTGGCAGGATTGCATCGGAGAAAAATACACAGCGGTCTTCTCGAATCAACATGAACTGTCGCTGAAGCACCGCACCGCCCGTCCAATCCTGTTCAACTTCGAGGTAGTGAACATCATCATCGCTGTATTCACAAACTTCTTGCCAAGAACCAATAGAGCGTTGAACCTTATCCTCAATGGTAAGACTACTCTCAATCGAACCGCTTAGCATGGGATGTTTTCCGCCAAACAACTCCCAACGCACCTGCTCTGCATGGTAATCGACGTGCATTCGACTCCGTCGAGCCGTCCACTGTGGCATCATGACCGATAACTTGCTCACTGGGTCGTGTAGCATGGATTCGGGCAGTGAAACTTCCCAGGATAAACCCGCACCCTTGGGTGCCTTTCCCACGGCCGAGATCTTGGCGTTGGCGAGTTGTTCTCTGTCAAACTTGATCGCCTGATCAAGAAGCCCATCGACAGCTGAATCATCTTGAACCGCATTGGCATCCGCTTCAGAGAACGCGGATAGTCCCCGATAGCCCGATAACGCCATAACCCAATGCGCAACTTTTGCTCCCGCCGCTTTCCAGCTCGCCTTCTGCTCTGCGTCAAGTCCGTGCACGAGCCCAAGTTTCTTACAACGAATCAATGAAGCCAAAACTAGCCTAACTTGATTTCCGCCTTCGACAGCTCTCGGGACGGAGTCGTCGAGGTGTTGACACCACTGCGCCATGGCTCGCTGCGAATTCTGCGTAAGCTTGGGACTCAGTGGGGGACGTGAGTCTTCGGAATTCAGGAGCAGATGCAAGTGCCATCCCAGCTCCGCGCCTAGCAATAGATAGAGCGGATCCGATGCATCTGAACGCTCAATCGATTCTTGATGGAGTGTGTAAAGAGATTTACAGACCGACTCCAATTCTTCATCGCAAAGCCTTTTGTGCAGCGTTGGAATCGCTGCAGCCACCGCATTGCTGACCGTTGCATCCGCCAAGCTCAACAAAGATCCGCTTCGAATTCGCTCCAGCCACGCCTGAATGTCCTCGACAAGAGTATCGCAAGATCGAGCTTTGGAAGGTTTTGAATCGCAAGCCAACCGTGACACAACCTGCAGCCAATCCTCACACCGACTTCCTGTGGCCACTGCGACACCCCAGCGGTAAGCCATACCAGATCGTGAAGCGGGTCCGAGAGCTTCTTTGATCCGTTTTCTTGCATCCGCTTGACCCCAAACGGCTCGTTGCTCCAACCAATTGAGGGCGATCTCGTGCATCAGAATCGAATCCAGCAAAAAATATCAGATGATCAGGTTCAAAATTTGTAATCAAACGCCTCACAAGTGGGGCGTCCATGTGGTCGATTGATGGATCGCGATCCACGGCATCTACCATAACCTCAATTTTCAAAATCACCAGTCAAACGCTGCGAGGCCACCGAATTGCCCTTGCGGCCTGCCGCCTCTTCCTCGTCCTCCCGATACTGCGAATCACCAAGTCTTGAATGTACCGAAACGCCAATTTCGAAAATGAAAACCGCTACCCGGCAACTCCATACCCAACCACCCCTCAAGGCGGGCTTAGCACGCAGAATGCCTACTCCGAGTTGATATAATTTCTGGCGTCCTCTTTTTAAGCAGTTAATGCGATAATTTTGGTTCGCTTCCTTGCGACCCACCCGAATCAGTGGCTACGATCCAGCGATGCGGACCCATCTGGTAGATGGCGTGTTTTTTATCTCTCCTAGCCTTGTCGATGGCCCGTCGAGCGATCCCAGTGGCATGATTGACTGGTCAAAGAGGAAAGTCGTGGTAAACGCAAGCGAAACAAACCGCATCGACGACTACTGGTGACCATGGTAACGAACGGATGCCGCCAGATTTTTCAATTTTTTGATTCATTCCTCTCCAGTCCAGACACACGCTCATGGCCACATTTCGCTACCTGATTTTACTGACCACTTTGTGTTTGCTGGGAATCAAAACGGCTTCCGCGCAGGAGAACAACTCTTCATCGGTTGAAGGCAACGAACAATCAGGTCGCGAACTACCCAAACCAAAGTCGTTGATCACACCGTTGACCGACGACGAAAAAGCGCAAACCGAGGCAATCTACGTTCCGCCCGAGGAAAAAGTCCAAGCAGCCTTTGAACCTCCGCCTCAAGCCAAATCGATTAGTCAACGGAACCTATGGGTTGATCTGAAGCAAAAACGCGTCTACCTCGACGGCTTTGTCACCATGCGAGAGGGGCCCTTAGAAATGTTTGCCTGCCCCGTTGGTAGCAAGGAACATGAATCAATCATCGCCACACTCGCTCAACCAAGTGAAGTACACGCGGCCTTGCTTGCCATTGGTGGTCGAGCCGGCACACCGGTGCAATTCCTTCCCGACTTTGTTCCAGCAACCGGACAACGAATCCGCGTTTGGATCTGCTATCGCGATCCCAAGGGACAATTCCAAGTCGCGGATGCCAAAACATGGGTTCAAAACTCAAAGACGAAAGAGACGCTCCAAACCGATTGGGTCTTCTCTGGTAGTGGATTCTGGAAAGACCCCAACGATGGACGCGAATACTATCGTGCCGATGGCGGTGACATGATCTGCGTTTCGAACTTTAGCACTGCCATGATGGATCTCCCGATCGCCAGTAGTGCAGAAGCAAACTCGCTGCAATTCTCGCCCAATACTTCAGCGATTCCGGAGCGAGGGACTGCAATCCGCATGGTCTTGGCCCCGATCCCTATTGATACCCCGGTAAGCTCTGGTTCAGATTCAGGAAAAGAGGAACCGAGCGATGAGACCAAACCATCGCTCGAGCCCAAGGGTAATCAGGAAAACGCGAAAAAAGAGCCGACAGCAAATTCACAACCTGGGGACAAGGAAATCGGACTTGGCCCCAAACCGCCGACGAGCGAAATTCTTCCACCTGCCAAAACGCAAGCGACGGACAACTGATCCGCCAACATTATTTGTGGACCCTCGACGGTTTGTTAATTGGATTAGCAGTCCCAAAACGCAAAACGCCCGCGTGCAAACGGCTTTACCAGTCAATCGCTTGTTGTCTCAACTCTGCGACCCTACCACTGGTCGGTCGCCAGCAAAAATTGACACGCACAAAACCGCTCTCAAAGGAATGGATTTCCGTTAAAACTTGGTAGTGGCTAAGCACCTCAGCGTGCAAACAGAAAGAACCTGCACGTCATATCAGATTAGACCGGCGGCTTTGCGGCTTATCCAGAAACCGGTCAATAGTAACAACAAGACAGCAGCAACGGCGGGATGAGCCCATAACTGCACTCGCCTCGTGGTCGGCTCGGGTTTAGGTAACTCCGCGATCGCATCCATCAGTAGATCGAGTTCATCGGGAGTGACATTCCGCCCCCGCGATACTCGCGAGATTTCCCTCAAAACTTCTGGCCGAGCCGGTCGTCCAATCGATTCGTTGAGTTGACCTTGAACAAAGAAACTCGTCTCGAGAACTGCGTTGGTCTCGCCACACGAAAGCAGAACCTGATGTAGTCCTGGCTCGGAGGTCTCAAAGCGTCCACGAAAGACACCCCACCGATCATTCTCACCCGAAAGACGAACGGTATCGACGTCTCCGCTTGGTGCGGTGATTAGCGCAGTGACTTCGCCATCCTGAAGCGGTTCACCAATATCATCCATCACATGCGCACTCAGATTAAGAATCTGACGCACCTCGGGTTGGTCGGGCGTATAAAACAGTCGCATCGTTTCGCCCTTGGCCATGTTCCGTTGGTAAGCCATCCAACGCACCACTTGACCCCAAAACCGATAGTGATACTTATCCTCGACCCCTTTTCGCCAACGCCACGCCCCATCGGTTCCCATGAACAAGACTTTTCCCGCACCGAACGGACGGGTGACTAACAGCGGAAGTCGCCCCGAATCATTGGTGACATCTTGATGAACCGCCAACACCTCCGCGCCCGCTTTCGCACGGATCACCGGCGCGTACCACTGAAAACCTGGGAGCCCTTCCCACACCGAAAAATTATCATCGCTGGAGTCTGCCAACTTCGTTAACAAACTGGTGCGACCACGCTCGGAAAGTTCAAAGTGACCAGGCAAACGTGACCCCCAACCTTCGGGCTGCTGTTCGTCCAACAACACTGGGTAGAGTTCACCGAGCTGGGTCGGTAACAGACTAAAATGCCGCCCCTGAAAACCTGGCATGAAAACGAGTCCACTAGCCTGAAATTCAACCAAGCCGCGTATCAGCTCACACTGACCCTCGGTCAATTGTGATTCATCAAGCCCCACATCCCCGAGAAAAACCACGTCGTACTTAGAAAGATCTTCTAGCTCCTCTGGAAACACTTTCAAGTAGTCCTGCGACCCACCGCCAACTTTGTCGAGCCCCGGATGAAACAACAAACAAGAAACCTCAACTCCTGGATCTCGCGATAAGGCATTACGCAGGTACCGATATTCCCATCGCGGCAGCGACTCGATCAGCAACACTTTGAGCTGTTCTTGCCGAATTGAAATCGGCAGCGAGATGGTATTATTGGATGAGATCTTCTCCTGGCCCTGAACAGGCAAATCGACGGTGATCACGAAGTCACCAACTTCGCGAGGCGTCCACTGGATGGCATCGGTCGTGCGACCCATCGGCGAAATCCGCACCTCGTGTACCACATCCTCGGTACCGTCGACAAGCAAACGCACCTTGGCAATCGACTCGCTCGGCAGTGAACTGTCAATCGTCAGCGGGATGCGAACCGACTTGCCCTCGGCGCCGAACGTCGGGACATCTGCACTGACAAGTTCGAGATCGGGCAGCTTTTTGTTGCTACCTGCCGTCACCGTAAAGACAGGAACACGCAGCCCCCGCAACTTGGACGCAGCATCAACTGGTGACGGTCCGTCGTTCCAGTCGCCGTCGGAAATCAAAACCACACCAGCCAATCCCTCACGCCGATCCATTGACTGATTCAGCGGCTGCGAGAGATTCGTCAAACCCGATGACACTCGTTTTACCGCATCACTTGTATTTCCTTCCGACTGATCGTCGCTCATCCCCTCGATCAAAATCTCATAGTCTGCGGACAAAGCCTCCCATGCCGGCTTCTCCGTAAGATTCTGTATTGAAGCCGACCGAGAAATCGCTTCCGCTCCAGCATCTGCGTCAGAGAGCATGTCCAGCGTCTTCATACTTGGCGATTGGTCATAGTAGACATCTATCCGAGGCTTGGAATCAGGCTGATACTCCGTCGTCCACTCCGGTTGCTGCAACAGAAATACGACAAAAGTAATGATCAATAATCGGAGTGCTTCTAAGCGTAAAATCGGTAGCGCATAGCCGCTGCGTCTGCATGACAGGTAGCACAACGAAATCGCGACGAGGATCGCTACAAATGACAACAGCAGCGAACTCGTTCCGAGGCTAAAGGTTAAAGAAGATCGATCCATCATCCGGGCGTCCCCGATCGAAACGCTGACGCGGTATTGTCGATCGATCCAGACCTCTGGGCTTCATTACCGAACACGTTCGCAACCGAAATTTCCGAGCTTGGCAGACCTGAGGAAATAACCTTTCCGCGAGTGGTGTGTCGCCGAGGAAGTGATAACGCCGACTCAGCTAAAAGCATTAACAACATCAGTAGCAAGAAAAGTCGCCAAACCTCTTGGATCAGCGAACGCTCAACCCCAACCTCGTCCCTCACGGTACGAAAACTCAACCCAGCAAAGAGCTGTTCCAGTTCCGTGTCGCTAATGACCTTGGGAGCGTCTTCTAACTCGGATCGATTTACCGCTAACCAACGATCTCCGGATTGATACACTCCAGAGGTTACCGAAAACTCTGTCGACAATACGTCGGAATCACCAGCGACCGGTAGCCACTCTTTCACCGAATCGGGGTCAGCTGGCCACTGCTCTGCGAACGATAGAGTGCCCGCATCAACCAGTCGACTGAGCCCCAATGACTTCGCCCCCTGAGTCATCGCTCTCTGCACCATCGCAAACAGCACCACACCACCGCTGGCGAAGTTGGAATCCAGCGGATCCACCGTTGTTGCACAGAAGTAGACGGGGCTAGCGTTATCAATTGATTTCACGAGCAGAGCGTCACCATCACTTAGACTGGCTAAGGTCGTAAATTCACCAACGATTTTGCAAAATCGCTCGACTCTCAAATCACCGACCGGCAAAGATTCGCCGCTGAGAGTGTTCGCCAAAAGGTCTCGCTCCACCTCCCAGTTACTAACTTGGTTCACTCGTTCTTCCCGGTCTCCCCAGCGAATGGATGCGAACTCTCGATCATCCGAAGGTGTCGATTCATCTGGAAAAAAAAGGATAACGCCACCACGCTGTCGATACGATCTCAGCCAGACATGCTCGGGATCCGACTGGCGAGGTATCGCGGAATGCCAAATCACCAAAGAAAAGCTATCCGACTCCAGCCCCACGACATCCTCTGTTTCACACAGCGTGACCTCAGCGTTGGATGCCGAATCGGCAGACACGGACGATGCAAACTCCAGTGGTCGAACCGACTCCGGATCGCTGCAGACGATCAGGGTTCGACGCGTGGGTTCTTTTTGGTAAGTGAAAAAGAAATGATTATCCTGTTCGTTAATATCTGCCGGCAGCGAAAGTCGTCCCCATCCGTTTTCTTTGGTTGATTCAATCGGTACCGAATAATCGGAGACCTCAATCATGCCGCTAACCATCTGCAATTCGATCTCGGTGACCACACCGTTGAGCTCAAACTGTATTGGCAATGGCCCATCTAGCTCATTAGAAATCTTCCCTTGAATCGCCTCTTGCGAAGTCACATCTTGTCTTTGCACACGAAAACTAAGTAAGAGTTCAGCCCCTTTGTCCGTTTCAACGCGTCGAGCGGCTTTTCCAACAAGCTGAAGGTTCTCGGTGCCAGCCTCTTCAAACGCCAGCGAATGAATTCTCACCGTTTGCGTCCGACTGAGCACGGCGTCGCGAAACGACTGCCAGCGTCCACTACCGGGATTCCAATCCGATACCCGGTGATCACTACAGATCCAAACCTCGGTTCGACTTGGCTGCTGATCCCGAAGGTATTGTTCCACCACCTCTAACATTGCCGGAATATCCGCCGTTGCACTGACTCCTTGGAACTCCGACAGATCCGCAAGTTGTTCGACGGAACTCAGTTCTATTGGTTTTAACCCCACACTATCAATCAGGATGTAGTGATCCGACTCGAGCTTCCCGAGACTTTCTTGTAGTCGCTTAATACCCGACTCCAATTTCGTTCGCCCACCCGCTCCGACCTGACTCATGCTCGCCGATCGATCAAGCAGGACAACGGTGGTGTCAACACGCCCGCCTGCTGCCATCCCCAACCATCCACTAGACAGCGGACGACTGACGGCAAAAACCAAGCCCGCAACCGCAAGCGTTCGTGCAGCGAGAATCAACCACTGCCTCAACCGTGCGTAACCTTTGGACATCTTTGTGGCAGCCAGCAGAAACGCCATTGCAGCCCACTGAACGGTTTGAAATCGTCGTTGATGAATCAGGTGAATGACGATAGGCAACGCGATCAGCGGAAGACCTAGCAAAAGGAGTGGCTGCAAAAAACTCATCGCCCACTCCTTGATAAAGCTCGTCTGGAGAGAAAACGATGCAGAACCTGCTCGTAGTCTTCACTGAGCAGCACGCGATGATAATCCGCTGCAGATTCGAGACAAACCTGTCGAACTTGTTCGAGATAGTTTTGCAATACGGTCTGGTAACGACCAAGGACCTCAACCGGATCTGCAAACACAGCCGTATCACCCTCAAGATCCACAAATCGAGTCGGACGACTGAAGTCAAAATCAACTTCTTGATCATCGAGAAGATGAAACAGTGCGACATCATGCTTGCGAAATCGTAGATGCTCAAGCGCCGCTCGCAACTCTTCACCGTCGACGAAAAAATCTGAAATCAGGACAACCAAAGCACGCTGCTGGACCGTTTCTGCAAACTCATGCAATCCATCGATCAGTGTTGTTTCGCCGGTCGCGGAGAGATTTTCGAGCTGATCGTTCAATCCTCGTAGGTGGGAAGGCGTACGCCTTGGCGGAAGTTGGGGTGGTGCATGACGCCCGATGCAGGTCAGCCCCACCGCGTCACTTTGCTGAACGGCAAGATAACCAAGCGTGCCGGCCAAACGACGCGCGTATTCTAATTTTGAAACGCCGCCCGAACCAAAGTCCATCGAACCGCTAACATCCAGCACCAGACACATTCTCAGATTCGTATCGGCTTCAAACTCTTTGACGTAATATCGGTCCGTTCGACCATAAGCCCGCCAATCGAGTCGACGCAAATCATCCCCAGGGATGTATCGACGGTATTCCGCAAATTCAACACTGGCACCGCGATGAGGACTTGCATGCATCCCCGAAACGCTGCCCACCATCGCTCGCCGCGCAAAGAGAGGGATCGACGCCAGCCTGCCAAGCGCGTCGGGATCCAAAAATCGGCGGTTACCTCGATCACCTAACAAGCTGAAAGATACATCCAAAAAAAGAGAAACAAGGCTGTAGTACCAATGGGTTTACGCGACTGCCGGCAAATTGATGCGGGGAAGATGAGCGGATGGGGGTCCGATCAACATGCCAATGCATCGACGGATTTCATCTTTGGAATTTGCCAAAGATGAACACCGCCAACTCTAAAACTCGTGTGACGTTGCAGCCAGTGGCAGGCCCGCGCGCAACCTCTCACACCCGACGCCACGCTACGTTAGGAATCACCATTCTTGCGTTTCCTGACTTGATTGTCGATCCTCGGCGGGTGGTTCCGCTACATCCTTTGGTGCATCCGATGACCACTGTGTTCAAGACGCGTTTTGCACTCGACAACGACCCAAAAGAGACGATCGGACGTCGAATTAGGACCGATTCATTGCGACGCCGAACGGATCATCCGTTGCTATCCCCACGATTCCAATTCAACAATTCCTGGTAAGAGATTTTTTCACCACCGAACAGGTCCAAGGCACTGCCAACCGTTACATCCAGATTGCCGCCACTTGCATCCTGAATGCGGACCAAATCGGCCATCGATGAAACACCGCCGGCGTAGGTGACCGGAATCTTTCCCCAACGACCAATTCGATCAGCCAGCTCTTCATCAATTCCTTGGCACAAACCCTCAACATCCGCTGCATGAATCAGAAACTCGTCAGCGTACTCGGAGAGGGAATCAAGCCACTGCACCGTCACCGGCACCTCGGTCAGGGTCTGCCAGCGATTCATGGCTACCCGCCAGGCTGGCTCGCCGCCATCGGACGCGACTCGCCGACAACTGAGATCAATCACCAAGCGTTTTTTTCCGACCCTTGCCACCAACTCTCGAAGGCGATCCCACGAGAATTGCCCCTCCGCCTCGAATAGCCAAGAAGTCACAATGACATGACTAGCCCCCGCGTCGATCCAATCACACGCGTTTTCAGCATTGACGCCGCCACCCAACTGAAGACCACCTGGGTAAGCAGAGAGCGCCTCGAGGGCGGCCTGATCATTCCCAGCACCCAGCTTGATGACGTGACCGCCGGTTAATGCGTCTCTTCGATAACGATCCGCAAACCAACTCGCGGGCTGCTGAGAAACGAAATTTTCCTTGGGTCCAGAACCACTATCGCGCAGCGTTCCCCCCACAATTTGCTTCACTGCGCCATCATGAAGATCGATACATGGTCGAAATTGGGTCATCCGCTTTACCTTTTTCCTATCACCCTTGCGGCAAAGCTTACCAAAACCAACCGACCGATGACCGCCACACAGCGGTCGTTGAACACGATTTCATCCTCCAAAACTGATCCCGCCCGACAGAACACTTGGAAACTGCGTAAAACCTGCACTTTAACGAATGACGAAATTGGGCCGTTGAAATCTGCCTGTGTGCACAAGTAACCATAAACCATCGTAAAAAACGGTATACTCTACCCCGCGAGGGTCAGCCCGTTATCCCAAGCCTCGGCGTCTCAGAAAACGAACGGCTCCACAATCTGCACTAGTCAAAAACCAATAATTCCAACAAGCTTCTGCTGGTTCGCTCGCTTTGCGTGCATCGGATCCTGGTACATCCCGTAACGCGACACTCCCAATTTTTTCTGATCTCAACCGTCGATCCGAAATCACACACTGATCACTTCAACGCGGTTCGCATGCAATCTCAAGACAAAATCGCTCCCGAACTCTCAACACTGCTTTCGTCAGTGCGGAATCGAGTCCGGCGATTTGTGCTCGTCGATTCGCTATTAGCCATCACTGGACTGGTCACGGGCGTTTTTTGGCTGGGCTTTCTGATCGACCAAACTCCGGTTCGATTCGGAGGCACCGAGATGCCGCGATTGGCTCGAATCCTTTTTTTCTCGACCGGAATTGGCTGTTTAGCTTGGTTGACGGGAAAACTACTGATCGGCCGACTACTCAGACCGCTACCCGACGCCAGCCTTGCATTACTCATCGAGCGTCTCTACCCCGAACTCGGTGGACGCCTGACCACCGCCGTTGAACTTCTAGGAAGCGAACGAAAGATCGATGATCATTCTCAATCCCTCCTCGCCAAAGTTCACCAGCAAGCCGCTACCCTCGTTGCCAAGGTGGAACCGTCTCGACTATTCCGTCGGGAAACGTTGATCCGGAAAGGATTCCTAGCAGGCCCATTAAGCGTTGCAACGGTAGCTTTTTTAGTCTTTGATCCAAGCTCGTTTGCGTTAGCTGCGAAACGCCTCACTCTGCTTTCTGACGCACCTTGGCCCCGCCGGGCGGATATCGAGATGGTGGGGATCGAACTCCC
>JADHOA010000092.1 GCA_016779185.1 Rubripirellula sp. | reverse complement strand
AATGATCAATAGCCAAGCAAATTCTCGGCATCAACCTCATTTTGACTTCGTGTTCCCAATGCTCCCCATAGCCCAAACACGCTCGGACTCCCGGGGGCAAGCTCACCGACTCCATCGAGCGTAACGGTGCCGGACGATTGCGTGCCAGCGTCGATGGAATCCGTTATGAAAATAATCGCACCATCTCCCATCGCAACGTGCATGCCACCTTGATGGCGACTACTCGATGGCAACGTGCCAATTGTTTCACTACCCGCACCAAAACACAATTCCGTGTCAGGAGGGCGGATGGTATTGAATCCCGTCATCAGTGGCATCGAATCCGCCCAGCGAAATCCTCGTCCTTGCCGACTTGAATCGGGTAGCGTGATGGTTTCGTCCATATAGCGACCGTCGCCCCAAAAGCGTGGGCGTTCGGGATCCACCAACCAGACACAAGAACTGACGTCGCTCAAAACGCCATCTTTCCATCCTCTATTCAATACTGGAGTGGTTCGGATATCACGGTCTCCTAAGGCTGTCGCAATTTCGCCCACCATGATCGTGCTCGACAACCCATCCGTGACATCACTGAACCGAGTCGTACCTCGAGGAACGAACATTCCCCGACCCGTGGCACGCATTTGCTCTTTTCCTGACGGCGACCACTGAGCATCACGATAACGCCATCGCCCCTCATCGAGTCCCTCGATCGCATCACCCAGGCACGCCGCGTAGTTCGTGCGTCCAAGTCCTGGACTACCGGCCCCGGGGTCGGAAGGACAGCGATAGCATGAGACTTCAATCTGCCAGAATCGGTACGAGGAAATCGACGGTGAAGGTCCCATCGCTGGGTAGAGGTACCCCAATTCTTCTTCCTGGTCTACTTCCCAACTCATTTTATACGGATCATCAACCTCACCTCCCGCTAAGGTGTAAGTCGATAACGGAGCCCCTTGATATTCGTGACTGATCGAATCCCATACCGAAGTTTCGCCGACGAAGGGTAAGATGGAAACCAAGAAACTTAGGCGAAACTGATTGGAGGCCCCTGGGTCATTCTGCTGAATGAAGGTGCCGGTCCCGTGAGGTGGCAAGATACGGAAAGCGCTGTGGTATTGATGAACGCCCAACGCGACCTGTTTTAAGTTGTTACTGCAACCCATTCTTCTCGCCGCCTCACGCGCGGCCTGAACGGCGGGAAGGAGCAAACCGACGAGAATGCCGATGACTCCAACGACGACCAGCAACTCGAGCAGAGTAAATCCGTTATAATGTTTGCCTGCGATCATCGTGCTATTCCTTTCTTCCATCGAGCTCCCACAAAGTGTAGCAACTTTTTTCGACACGTCGTCACTTCTCCCCGCTTGGATCCCATCTCTCATGCAATTTCCACTCTCCATCTCACGTGAATCTCGTGACGATGCTGGATTTGCAACCAAGATGGTGGATGCTTGTTTATCCGAAGCGATCAGACAAACCGTAAGTGATATCCATTTTCAGCCACGTCGGGATCGCTGGGAAGTTTTTTACCGAATCGACGGTGTTCTGCATCTGGCAAAATCGATTCCTCAGGACTCAACCACCAGTCCTGTTGCTCGCTTGATGTCGCTAGCCAAATTACCCTCGTACATGGGAGGGGTCCCACAAGAAGGGGCTTTCCAGTGGACCGATGAACAAAATCAACCGCACGAAATGCGGCTGGGTATATTTTCGACCGTCCACGGAAATCGAGCCGTCATCCGGATCATGGGACAGGGCGGAGCGGTTCTGAGTTTGGATCAACTTGGTCTTGATAAAAACAACATCGGTCGACTCAAAAACACCTGTGATTCACGTGACGGATGGCTGCTGGTTGCTGGGCCTGCGGGCAGCGGAAAGACAACTACGCTTTATGCATGTTTGCAGTACATCGCTTCGAATGAAAAAAATCGCAGTGTGCTGACAATTGAAGATCCCGTTGAATCGATCATCGAATCCATTAGCCAATCACAACTACAACCCAATAGCGGTTTAACCCTCGCAGCGGCCATGCGATCGGCCGTCCGACAGGATGCCGAAGTTTTGTTGGTGAGCGAGATAAGAGATGCCGAAACGGCGGAGGCCGTTCTCTCAGCCTCGATGACGGGTCACTTATGTTTTTCGTCGATTCACGCTGGATCCCTTGGCTCGACGCTGCGACGACTGGTGCAAATGCAGCTACCGACTTACGCGATACGATCAGGATTGCGAGGGGTCGTTTGCCAACGACTCTTACGACGCATTTGCGAACCATGCCAAAGCGTGGGGTCGAGCAACGCAAACTGCGATCACTGCCACGGCACAGGTTACCGCGGTCGGGTGCCTTTGTTTCAGTTGATCGAGTTCGATGGATCCGACTTTTCCCAATCGATTTTTAATCGGATAGAAGCGGGAGCGTCGGCGGATGAACTCGACCAGATGGTATACGAACAGAGCGGCTCATCGCTACGAGGCGAAGCAAACAAGTTGATTGAGCTCGGTATCACGGATGCAAACGAAGTCTTCCGCGTCCTGGGGAGACACGCATGAACGGTTCACAAGCAGCGGTAATCAAGCCAAGCGAAGATGCACTCGTGCTTCTTCTGACCGAGGTTGCGAGTATGGTGAAAGCCAAGCAATCGATTTCGGCTGGACTTACACTTTTTGAAAATGTTTCGCTGGGTGATTTAGGTGATGCTGCAACCTTAGTGCGACAAAATCTCGAACAGGGAAAAACGCTACCGGAAGCATTTGACTGCCTGTCAGGTCGGTACCAAACTGCGATCCGATCCACACTGCAGGTGGTCATCGATACACGATCGAGTGAACCGCTTTACCTACTGATTGATTTGATCCAACAGGCATCAACCGAAAGAAAACAGACGCGACTAGCAGCGATCACGCCGCTATTGAACGCGACAATCTCTGCATGCGTCCTGTTTCTCATTTTGCCTTTTGTGATTCAAACAACCGCAGCCTCAAGCCTACTTCCGTTGGACAATGTTGTGATCGGCATTGCACAATGGTTATCAGAGAATCTTTTGATCGCCAGCTTTGCCGCCGTGATCTTTGTTTCATCGATTGCGTTGGTATTTTTCTTGCTGATCAACCGATTGAATTCTGCAACTCGGTTGTATCGAGAGTACGCAATTTTTTCTCGCTGGATCGCCACCCAATTGGTGCCGCCGGCGGATCTCTCGAAAACCTTTCCCAGTAGCCAAGGACTACCTGGAACCGATTTGCCAAACATGATTATTCTGTCTTCAAAGGCTGCGGGAATATCACAAGAATGGCGTGAAGTCCCCGAACAGATTCGTGATGGCTTCGTTTCATCTGGTGAGCTATCAATGCCCGCTCGTTGCCCCGAACCGATTAGCGAGTGTATCACCCAGCTGATTTCGGGAGACCAAAGACCTGACCGAATTGCAGAAGAACTAACAAGCCTCAGCGAGATCTACCGGCAGAGGGCCAGTTATCAAAGACAACTCAGTCGGCTGGTGGCTCCGCAAATCATTGGGTGGGGACTGATCATTTCCGTCATAACCCTATTGCTGTACGCGATCCTGAATCCAGTACTTGTCGAATTGAAAGGGACACTATTTTGAGTGACCCGATACGTCATCCACCACTTAACGCCGCACAGCAGGCTCGAATTGAATTTTGGAATGAAATGCGTTCCACCATGTATCGGCAGATGTTGCGTCTCGTACTGACAGGCGGCGGATACCTACTACTTTCGCTAGTGGTTGGATCGTTTCTCATTCGGATGATGGAAGCTGTCGCTAGCGACAATCTGTATCTGACTCGAAAAACAGTCTATTTCTTTAATTTGCTTGATGCGAAAACCATGGATGTGAGTTGGATGAACACCGTCCTCACGTTCTATTTATTTGCTGCCGCATTCTGCTTCGTATTTTCAATTTTGCTTTTGTTATTCATCCAACATCGGAGCCCAAGGGTGATTGGTCGGTGGATGGCAAGATTACCGATGTTCGGTTCCACCATGGAATGCTTGGCCGCTGCGGAACTCTGCCAATCCGTCCACCTGTCCATCATTGAAAGACGAACCTACTCCGAGGCATTGAAAAATTCATCCATGACGATTGGCAACCCTCTTATCCGTGATTGGTCCCAGAGGGCTGCGAACCAACTCGATGAGGGACAAGCACTTTCGAGCGTTCTGGCTGCGATTCATCTACGTGTTCCCCCCGTGTCCGTGCTGCCGGGTCTTTTCAGCGAGGAAAAATCTCACGAGCAGGCTTTGGCATTATGGGAGGCCGCAGCAGAAGAATCTCATCAGCTAGCGCAGTCACGATGCGCACGCACCAACATCTTTGTGTCAAACACCGTGATCCTAGTTGCCGCGTTCATTGCAGCCTACGCGATGTACACGACCACCTCTTCATTGTTTGTAACACTGGGGGGGCTTACCTAGCCATGGACTCACCTTTTCTCTTTTTCTATGTCATTGCGTCGACGATAGTCCTAATCGCAGTTACGAGATGGACAAGACGTCGCCTGATACTTGGTAAAACCACAAAGTACTCGCGTCTGGGTGCTTCCATCACACTAATCGCTGAAGCAATCATCGGGATCAGTGGTTTTGCCGCAATCATTTTTGCGACGCCACACCCGATATCGATTCTGATCTTGACGCTTGTGGTTGTTTCATTGTTCTTGAATTCAAACCTACGTTACCAAGAAGAGATAGGAACGTTGAATCGCTGCGTTCAACTTGCCCATCAGCAGGCAATGCCACTCTCCACCACGCTGAATCTGATCGGAGAAACTTTTCGCAGTCGCTTAGGAGTCAAAATCAAAAAGTGCGCAGGAGCGATTGAAAGAGGAGAGAGCGAGTACGAAAGCATTCGCATGTCTCGCCTGCCGATTGCAGCAGACACACTTGCGATGATGATGAACGGGTCAAATCCGGGACCTCGCCAACAGGAGTTTATACGAACACAATCGGACTCGGCCGAACGAGAGCGAGGCAGATGGAATTTCAAAGCTCAAATCAGTACACAACTTAGCTACCTAGGATTGCTACTGTTGGGATCCTGCCTTTTAGGTGAATTCACGAGTCGATTTATCCTCCCAATGGTGATACAGCTCGAAGTCACCTACTCCATTGAGCTGTCACAGTTGATGGATTATATGGACTCAATCACCTTTTACTTCAATGCGTTTTCAACCCTCTTTCTTGCTTGGCTGGCAGCGGGATTACTCTTGCAAAAACTCCCCCAATGGTTGGTGGGTTTCATCCCGTGGTTTGGTCGATCATGGATCGACCGCCACAGAACTTCGTTGCTTCGATCGCTGGCTCGGGGAATGCGTCGGGGGACCGCGGATGATCAATTACTTTTAATCGCAGCGGACACATGCGGCGTCAGGTGGATCGAGTCAAGGTGTCGCAAGAGCGCTTCGTTGATTGACGCAGGCGGTGCCTTCGAAAACGCCATGCGGCAGTCGGGCTTGATTCGCTCAAAAGAGGACGCGTGGCTGGCAGCGGCTTCGGCAACCGGCAATCTCCCCACAGCACTCGAGGGCCTCGCGAATTCAGTCAACCGTCGATTGGATTACCGCTGGCAGCTTCGTTTAACCTGGTTAATCCCGCTCATTTTGATCCTGATCGGACTGTACGCCTTGGCGAATCTGACAGTGGTTTTCAGCGTGATTTATAAACTTGTTTCGCTAATGGCATGAGCATCATTGATGATGGGTAATACGCTACATCAACTAGACCGACGACGTGAAACAGCAGGGTTCACCCTGTTTGAGTCCATTATGGCGATCGGCTTCCTCTCCGTCGCCATGACAGCGATGCTCAAAGTTAATCGAAGCCTACACGCTTACGATGCCCAAACCCATCAAGGTCTCGTTAACGCAATGACATTGGATAACCTGATCGGCCAATTGAATTCACTCGAACCGATGTCCCGACTAGCCGAGGCTGAACAGCTTGCGTCCAAACTCGGTGCTCAGGTTTTCATCACACCCTTTGAAGGGGAACCACTCGACGGCAGCCAGCTAAGATTCACGTTGGGCCAGGGAGCCACAAAGCGAGTTCGTTATCTCTGGATCTATGAGGTAACGCCATGACCCAGCAGACCTTCAATCGAACAAGACCCCAGAGTCCTCTCATCTCGAAAGCTCGTGGTGTGTCAGCACTCAGCAAGCGACCAAATCTCTACTACAAGCAAGCCCCCAGTAATCGGCGATTCACACGACCTGCATTCACTTTAATTGAAACCGTCATCTCGCTCGTGATTCTAAGCTCCTTGATGGGCTCTGCTTTTGGCTTATTAACACTGGTTCAACGCAGTAACGAGAGAGCGACATCCAATCGGATGTTCCGACAACAAGTGAGAGCGTTTGCGAAGATGTTTAGGAAAGATGCTAACGCACGAGACAGCGAACTAATTTTCGAGGACACCGGTGAACTACGCGTCTTAACCAAAACGAAAAAGATCACTTACCAGATTGTGGACGGTTCCAAGATAGCGAGGATTCAAACGACGATAGGTCAGCAAATGACACAACGAGAACGCTTCGATTTTGGTGAAGACATTGACCTGCAAATCTCACAAGGCCCTGCAGAGACGATCGCCCACTGGCGGATCACAGACAGACGGTTCCCCCAACAATCGATCACGGTGGTCGCGGGCTGGAAGGATGGTGACTTGTGAGTATTAAAAAACGGCAACGAAACACCAAAACGCCACCCTCAATGAATCTTGCATTGGTTCCTAACGAAATCATTTGCAAAGATGACGTTTGTCACGAGACGAACTGGCGTTACCCAGAGCGACACCTCTCTGGACGGCATCACTCAGGTCGCAGTGGTTCGGCTCTTCTTATGCTAATCATTGCTCTCATGATGTTGATCAGTGTCTATTCGACAGCGATTGTGAAACAGGCGGGCCAGGATCTCCAAGGCGAACGTGAGCGAGAACGAATTGCCTTGCTTGAAAATGCGATTCACGCCGTCGGCGAAATTGAATCTTCGGAGACGGACTTCTTCAAACTACCCGTTGAGGCATCGAATAATGATTGGGTCGAAGTAAAAAAAACCATGAACAATCGCGACGAGATCGTCCTTGTGGCCAAGTTCGTGCATCACGGAACCGAGCTAATAACCATTCAGAGAAAGCTGCTGACGCTTCCGTGACCACAGGCATCATGCGGGCGACTTTAAAATATAAACCAACCAATGCGAGCCGCGGGATAATCACGGCGGAATGCCAGCGATCCATTTCCAGAACGATAAAGGTTAGAGATGATTCAATTTCATCGCCGACGCGATTCATTGCATATCAAACGCAGTCGCCGCGTAATTCAGCTACCCGCAGGTAATGGCTTAGCGTTCATGCACGCGTCGAAACGCACCAACGCATTCACCTTGGTTGAACTACTGGTAGTGATCGCAATCATCGGCGTGCTGATTGGACTACTTTCACCGGCGGTTCAAGCGATGCGAGAGTCTGCAAGGCTAGTCACTTGCAAGACCAACCTGACCTCAATTAGTCTTGCGTTACAAAGCTACCACGACCGCTGGATGCATTTTCCCGTAGGAACCATTTCCGATTCTGGGCCGATCAAAAGTGAGGCCAGTGGAGATCACCACAATTGGTTGGGGCGACTCGCTGACCTACTCGACCAACCGGTTGTCGCATCAAAAGTCGATCGATCCGTTGGTGTGTATGCGGACCAAAACAAGCAGGTACGGGAACTGATGTTTCCGGGGATTCGGTGTCCATCGTCAGTGGGTCAACCGGTGAACGCGAGTAGCTACGCGGGAATCCATCATTCGCAGGAAAAAGGCATCGATACAGGTGACTCTGGTTGCTTTGTCCTCAATCAGCCAATCTCGATGGATGACGTCAGCGATGGCCTCGCCAACACCGCGTTTGTATCCGAGAAACTGATTAGCCTGGATGACCTCGGATGGCTAAGTGGCACGCGTGCAACCCTACGCAATGTCGGAGGCGGAATTCAATCCAATCTCGATGAATTTGCCATGGAAGCACCGGAGACGGTTGGCTCAATCGGTAGTCGTCATCCCGCCGGCGTGCATGTTCTTTTTGGATCAGGCGCTATCGTCTTCCATTCGGATCAAACCGACCAGAGAGTCCTTGAACAACTGGCCGATCGACGAGACGGCGAGATACCCATTTCTCTCCAGTCTTTGGATCAACAAAGAGAACAAAGCCTTCAGTAGCCAGCGCTAATAAGAGGCGATAACAGCAACCGCCTGTTTGACCCGGCCCAAACCAATTGTGTCACGCAGACGCTGCTGAACGGCTAAATGCATTCAGGATGCATTCGCGGCTAACAAATCCAATGGTTAAAATCCTCGGTGTTGATTCTCAAGCAGTTCACTCGATGCAGTTGCGAGTTGAGTCGACAACGGAGTTCGATAGTGCCCCAATTTCATCCATCCGTCTCATCCATCCCTGTAGGCCGTATCAAGTGCCAATCGCGTCACTGCAACAAGGTGCTTTGACGTCTCGCGCAGGGGCTGACTCCCTGCATCACCCAATGGTTTTTGGCGTTGCTTACTGAACGAACCATGCACTTGGCCGCAACCGGTTGCACGAACAAGTGGAACTGCGTTGTCAGGTGAAACGCCAGAACCACAGAGGATTTCAATTTGATTCCCCAGATTCTTTTGGTGCTGCGCGATCCGCTCGCGTCCCTCCCACGCGGTACCACATCCGCCCGAGGTTAACACGCGCGTAGTCCCAAAGTCGACCAGTTGGCGGATGAGGGCATCTTGGTCTGCCGTCGCATCCACCGCTCGATGAAAGACAAGTTCGCGGCCACCACAAAGATGCTTCAATGAACTCCAATAGTTTTCCTCTAACATTCCATTCTTGCAGAGAGCACCCGATACGATTCCGTCCGCCCCAGCAGCGAGCAAGCTTTCGGCATCCCTCAACATCGTCCGTCGTTCGGACGATGAGTAGCAAAATCCTCCTGACTTGCATCGCACCATCGCAAGGACGGGAATCGTTACCGCCTGTTTGACCTCCTCGAAAAGGCCAACGGTGGGGGTGAGTCCATCGAGTTCCAGTGCCACATTCAGCTCCAAACGATCGGCGCCCGCCGAAGCAGCGGCAAGCGCATCTTGAACCGAGGCAATGCAAACTTCCAACAAGATCCGGCGGTCAGAACTCAAAGCCACCCCTTTTCTCTATCCTTGAATCATCGCCACGCAAGGACACAAACACTAACACTGATCAGACTCACACTGTTTAGTCTAACACTATTCAGGCCACTACCGATCAGCCCCCTTCACGATTCAGACCTATAGGGATCAAAGTAGCGTGGTGCGACCCATCACGGGACCACAAGTCATAGCATCATTGATCAGAAGGTCGCCAATCGCCGCATCGCTAAACAGAATCTCTCTGAAGCCAATTTCCACAGAATCCTCGGTTCGGTCACCTTCGATCCAAACACACCTCACGCCTTGGCTTATACTCGGCGTCGACGACAATAGCAGTCACTGCTTTGATGGCCTGTCGGGGATTTCTATCGGAATGCAGGATCAATCGAACGCTCAATAAGCGGGGATCACAGGAAAACTGCCGCGCACCGAATATCGGTTCTACTAATCGCAAAAGTTTGCCACCAAAAATCAAAATTACCCTGTGTTTGACGCTCGGTCACGTTGATCATCACTCGAAAACGACCGCTCAAAAAAAATCGCGGGTAGAATTAGGTAACCAGCTTGAATCGGCAATTAACGCGCATCGCTCACGCCAGATTGGGCTCCAACCGTGTAGCGCTATCGTCAACTGCGATCTCAAACGCCCCAGATCAAGCGATGTTTCCACCTCTTCTCATCGACAGCCAGCCCGACGCGATTGGCGGGTTTCTGCCTCGGAGTTGTCGAATCAACACGACCTCCAGTTTGATGATCGACCACGGTCGATTTCTCCGATCAACGCGATCAAACCCGCCGCAACGGGACCGTCCTAAAAGGAATAAATTTTGGGAGTTCTATGCCGAACCCATGAAGCGATCAAATACTCGAATTTTCCTCTCAACTCCGCAGCACGCCCCTCTATACAAGACGCACCAACCAGTGAGAAAAGTTTTGACGATCCCTGGTTCGGTTGTGCATTGATAAAAAGGCGTCAAAACACGATTGAACAAAATTCTTTTATTGAAAGCACCAAAGAAAATCAACCAGAGCACACGGTGGATGCAAGGTTCAAATTCATTGAGTTTTGGCTTGGTCACTTGAAAGGTTCAATTAATCCCAAATCACCATGATAAAAATGAATTCGACCCGTGACGCATCGGCATCAAATGCAGCGTCGTACCTGCGTTGGCAAGTCATCATTCTACTGTCGATGTACCTTGGCTACGCGGCGTTGATGGTCTGCCGCAATACATTGATTGCCACCAGCGCGACGATGATCGAATCGGGATCATTGGACAAGGAATCATTTGGCCATCTCATGAGCTGGCATTCGGCCGGCGCGATTGCCGGCAAACTGGTAACCGGCCCAGGCGCTGACTTACTCGGTGGACGAAGGATGTTTTTGATTGCGTTAGCCATCACCGGTTCAGCGAATATTGGATTCGCGTTTTGCACAAGTTTTTTCGGCTTCGCGGCGTTCAATTTCATTGGCCAATTTGCCAAGGCCGGTGGTTGGCCGGCCATGACCAAACTGGTTGGCACATGGTACCCCGAAAAAACTTATGGACGTGTTTGGAGTGTGATTTCGACAAGCTCGCGTGTCGGAACTATCGTTGCCGCAATTTGCTTTGGCTTTTTGTTAACGTACTTGCCGTGGCGTGGCGTCTTTGTATTATCCGCAGCTTTTGCAGCGATGGTTTTCGTGTGCCTATTCTTCTATCTAAAGGATCGTCCAGATCAAGTTGGTTTAGAGATGCCGCCACTCGAGAGTTCAAATCAACCGAACCCTCAAGATAGATCGGATGTTGAGTCCGACGGATACGATGAGCTCGAATCCAAATCAGAAAAACCGCATCCTCTCGAATCCAAAACGATTACCCAAGCCTGCGTGTTTTTTCTGCGAAGTTGGCGCTGTTGGCTGATTTGCCTGAGCATTGTTTTCCTGACGATCGTCATGGATTTCCTTACCTTTATTCCGATCTACCTCGCAGAAACCCTAGGCTTGAGTGCGGGTGATGCCTCGATGGCGGGAAGCTGCTTTCCGGTCGGAATGTTTGTCTCTCTCCTTTTCAGTGGCTACCTCTACGATCGCGTCAAGAATCTATCTCGTGTCGTCTTGATTGCCTCCTTATTAACTCTCAGTTGCATGTGTGTGGTATCACTTTGGCGACTCGATTTATTCCCGTCGAACGTCCAGACCACGACTGCGATCGTCACACTCTTTTTACTTGGCTTCACGATTTCACCTGCCTATTACATCCCGATGAGTATTTTTTCGGTGTCCTTTGGCGGTCGACACTCAGGTTTTCTTGTATCGGTGATTGACATCTTTGGTTACGCGGCTGCTCTGCTGTTTAATTACTTTGGTGGTTCCATTGCTCAGGATTATGGCTGGAGCACTTTCTTAGCCGGACTCTTGGGAATAACCATCAGCGCGAACCTATGCATGACCGCGTTTTTAGCGATGGATTGGAGGGCGACCAAGTTCGCAGCTGCCCAAGCACTCGAATCGCCTTAGGACACATTGGTTCCAAGTCACCCTTTGATCACGAGCAGCAAGAAGCCGTTTCACGCCGAATGTGATGAAATCCAACTTAGTGATTACGGCTTGAATCGCTCAACGCGGGATGGGCGGATACGCACCCGTGTTTCCAGTCGCTAAGATCGCTTGGACCACGCACGTTTCCTCCAAATACCCGCGGTTGAATTGCCGCCGATACTTTTTGCAACGCCCGGGATATTCCCTACCAAAAAACTTTCCGCCGGGCGAATGATTAACGATGGGCCGAAATGCACATGGGTCGATGCCGTCATCTCTTGTTTTCAACAGCCAAGCGAATAGCTTATCCGCCGCTTACAACAGGTGCAGCAGAAGGATTTCTATCATTTCGACAATCGACGCAGTTTGGCTGCCAATGAGAACGTGATCGCCCCAAAAAAGGAACCAATCAAAATACCGGCAAGGACACCCAGAGGAAAACCAAAATCCATTTCCGGCAAAGATGGATTCAATG
>JADHOA010000091.1 GCA_016779185.1 Rubripirellula sp. | reverse complement strand
AGAAAATATCTCTTCTGTCCACTTGGAACCTTGGTGGAAAGGAAAAATTGTACGCTTTCCACATCACCCGCCGCAAACAGTTTTATCTTCGATTAATGTGTCATCAACCATTCTTTGCTTAAACACCGGCTTTACACGAGTTTAAAGTTCATTCGAACCGGTAGATCTCCCACGGACGTGTACGGCTATCGTAAAATCCCCTAAGATTTACGACGCTCTGGGGCTTTAACATGTCTTTGGGGCTCTTCCAAACCTTGGGGCCTAACCAAATCTTGAACCCAACCGTCTCTTGACGGATAGCCCACAGGATTTCGGCTAGGCTTCGGCTTCAAGCGAAGACTGGTTGTTCGCCCCTATTTCAACGACAGTTTAAGCCATCACCGCATTCGACAATCGTCTGCATCGATCCGACATTGAATGACAAGTGAATGATTGTATGACTGATGAATCTTCCGCCCAACGAGATCCTCAAGCAAGAATCCAAACGGCATGCCTGATCATCTTGGTCGCGATCGCCCTGACCTATGTGGTCTACTGGCTTCGTCCTGTGCTCGTCCCGTTTGTGGTGTCGATTTTTGTCGTCAGCGGTGTCACACCGATACTCGAGCTACTTGAACATCGGCTGAACGTGAGTCGCTTGGTTGCTGCAGGGCTCACCTTTCTTTCGGGTTTTGCCCTTTTAGTCGTCTTCGGGATATCCATCTGGCTATCGGTACTCGATCTTTCCAGTAACGCGTCGGGGTATCGGTCTAGGGTACGAGAACTGGTTAGCGAAATCGAAGACAAACTGCCAATTAGCCTATCGAATCAAGAGTCCGAGGAATCTGCCGCACGCCCCAGAATTCCGATCACTCAAGGAGAAAAAGTCACCTCTTTAATTGACGGAATAGTCGGCAATGCAATCTCAGTCGTCTCTCAGACTTTTCTGAGTTTGGTATCGACGAGCGTCGTGGTCTTGATCTTTGTTTTCTTCCTGCTACTGGGATCACCCGCAATTGATAAAAGCCACCAAACGGTTCAGGAAATCAACAAGCAGGTTCGCACTTATCTTTCACTGAAAACGGTCATCTCGATCTTTACTGGCTTTACATTTGGTCTGGCCTTGCACCTGTTTGGTGTACCCATGGCTTTCACATTTGGGGTACTCGCGTTCCTTCTCAACTTCGTTCCCAATGTCGGCCCGATAGCGGCTAGCCTGTTACCCCTTCCCCTGATCATTCTTGCTCCCGATGCAACAATGCTCTGGATGGCTTCGGTGATCATTGTGATCAATGTGGTGCAATTGATAAGCGGCAATGTGGTTGAACCAAAACTGATGGGTGAATCGTCTGACTTGCACCCCGTTACCATTCTGCTTGCACTGATGTTTTGGGGAGTCATGTGGGGAGTGATCGGAATGTTTCTCGCAACGCCGATCACCGCAGCGATCCGTATCGTTCTCGAGCGACTGGAGCAAACGAAGCCGATCGCTAGATTGATGGCGGGCAGGTACGGTAAGGCGACAGACTAAATTCAATCGCCAGTTCTGCCTCCTTATCCGATAAGCAATCCTCTGTGATCTAGCCGAGAACAGGTCCCACATGCACCTTCTTTTACCGCTACTCGCGAGCCTGCTGTTTGTGGGTGCGTTGATTTTCATGAAGCGAGCCGGCGAAGCCGGTGCCGATTCGTTAACAACGTTGTGTGTATCCAACCTAGGATCGGGTATCATCTTTTCGATTTTCTGGAGCCTCGGTGGTACGTTTCGTGGTTGGCAAGAGATTTGGCAGCCAGCCATCATTGCATCACTCTTTGTGCTCGGCCTGATGTTTACGTTTATGGCAATTGAGAAAGGCGATGTCTCAATTGCCACTCCAATCTTTGGGGTCAAAGTTGTTTTCGTTGCAATGCTGGTTACCATTTTAGGAATTCAGGATTTGCCACCCTCTGTCTGGCAGGCAGCAATCATGGCAACACTCGGCATCGCCCTTATTCAGTGGACCGGGCGAGGCAAGAATCAACGCGTCGCGCTTACCATCGCATTAGCAATCGCTGCCGCACTGTCGTATGCCACGTTTGATGTCTTGGTACAACGCTGGGCGCCGGCTTGGGGAATCGGTCGATTCCTTCCGATTGTCTACTGGATGGTAGGTCTTAGTTCCTTGCCGCTGATACCACGGCTTCCATGGCGAGAGATTCGTCAGCCCAAAATCCTTTTTCCGCTGTCCGCAGGTGCCTTATTAATCTCTCTACAGGCAATCTGTATTGTTTCCGCCCTTGCTGTGTTTGGAGATGCAGCAAGAGTCAACGTGGTGTATAGCCTGCGCGGGCTATGGGGAGTCCTGCTTGCTTGGGCCGTCGCAAAACGTTGGGGAGGATCCGAAGCCGACCATACCCACCGCACCATGCTCACGCGACTTGCAGGTGCAATCATCCTTGCCGCAGCTGTTGCTCTCGTTGTCCTATCCGAAATATCGGATTGATTTGCCGGCGATACCCAACGGTTAGCATGTCAGTAAACCATCGGTCGATTTTTCTTTTTTTGAAGCGACAAAACGCTTTACTCTTGCAAATGCCAATCGGCTCCGTCAGCCATGATACTAGCGTTGATTCGCAATAGGTCCTCTTTCATCTCTCTTAGCAACTCAGGGTGCGTGGTTGATAGATTCTGCGTCTGCCTAGGATCTGACTCCAAATCGAACAGTTGATAATTGGTGTATCCACCCCGCTTAATTTTAGGAATCCAAGTTTCATTAAACATGTTGCTGGTGGACAAGTCATAATCGGGATCTGCAACGAGGACGTAGTTGCCGTCACGCATTGCCACGATTGGGCGAGATTTTTGCAAATGCCAAAACAGGGGTCGTTCCCTCTGCCAATCACTTGATGGCTTCAAAAGCAGCTCAGAAAGATCAACACCATCCAAGGGCGGGCCAGCGGTTGATCTAATCCCCAGCAGACCGCAAACGGTTGGTACAAGGTCGATCACCCCAGCGGGTTCCTCGCAAACCACTCCTGCTGGAATCATGCCTGGCCAAGAAAAGATTCCCGGAACTCGAATCCCACCCTCCCAGTTAACGCCCTTCTTTCCACGAAGACCACCTGTACGATCGTCACGGTAACTACCGTTATCAGAAGCATAAAAAATGAGAGTGTTCTTTGGGTCATCTACCTGTTCGAGCTTGCGCAGCAATCGCTCAACCGCACGGTCGGTATTATCAATCGTGCCGGAGTAAACCGCTCCCGGTTCCTTCAACTGCCCATACTTTTCTGTGATGGCATCCGGAGCCGAGATGGGAGCATGCGGCTCATGAAACCAAACATTTAGAAAGAATGGTTCATCGCGATCCCCGAGACTATCTAGCCAAGAGGTCGCCTCATCAACGACAAGTTGACACGAGTAACCACTGAGCTTGCCTACCGGATTACCATTGCGAATGAAGTTATGAGGATCTCTGTGACTCGGCTCCGCGTTGTTCCATGTTGCAAACCAATAATCAAATCCATGTTGATCAGGCGTAGGTTTTTGATACTGCCCCGTTGGCAAACCCAAGTGCCACTTACCAACGTGTGCGGTCCGGTAACCTTGATTCTTTAAAATCTCAGCGAGCGTTGTTTCTCTTTCAAGTAAATGCGAGCGTTGGTGGCTATCGGAAATCCAACTGTAAACTCCAGCGCGAATATGATGTCGCCCCGTCAAAAGCGTCGCACGTGACGGCGAGCAGACTGCACACCCGGAGTAAAACGTTTTGAACCTCGTCCCCGATTCAGCCAACCGATCGAGTGAGGGAGTTTGCACCGGACCGTCGTAACATCCAATGTCCTGCACCCCAAGGTCATCCGCAAGAAGGACGACAACGTTTGGTCGCCGGGGCTCACCGGCGTTTAGCTGACTCTGAAGTAAAACGACAGCAAAGATCGCAGTTATCAACAAATCTCGACAAACCAAGGACAACGTCCTCTGAAAAATGATGACATGATAACCCCAAAAGGTGCCCATAAGAAATCGCTCCAGCTGACAGTCAAATAAGCAGACGGCTTACGCGAGGACGAATCGCGACTCCATTTCCCCCTCAACCAATTCATACTCGAATCGCAAGAAACTAAAGCGACGAAAGATCGGCGAACCATGCGTAAATCGCTATGACCAAAACGATCAAACCGAAACCTACCGGCTTAGCGAAACGCCACGGGGTCAAATCAACAGCCCCAACATCAACCTGCTCATAAGCCGATTCGCGTCGAAATCCGGCTCGCGCAAGCACCAACTGCAGAATCACTAACAGGCCAAAAACAGCACCCATATAGTGGAAACCGCTGCCGAAATTACTCGCCAACCAACCATCGTCGCCGCCGCTGAAAAAAGTCCCTAGAACCATTAACACGAGGCCCAGCAACAAGCTGATCATCGCAGAGCGTCCGTCTGCCCAGCGATTAAAAAGTCCCACAAGGATGACGGCCGCAAGCGGTATGAAATAGACACCATTTAGACCTTGGAAAAAGCTAAACACCCCGTCCCTTCCATAAAACGCAAACGGCGCAGCGATCACCGCAAGAACCGCAACCACGAAACTGCAAAGCTGGCCCGATTTCCGAACCTGCTCACTGGTCGCATTCGGATTCAAATACATCTTATAGACATCCAGTGAATAAAGCGTTGCCGCTGAATTGAGAACAGAATTAAATGTACTGAGAATCGAACCAACAACTACTGCAGAAAAGAATCCGAGCAACCAGTCTGGAAGGACACGTGCGACCAGTGCGCCATAAGCACGACTTGTGTTCCATGCCCCCTCATCGGTTTGGCCTACTGATTCAATCATCTGAGCATCGGCAGCGGTGATCACCAAGTACGCTGCAGCAATGCCCGGCAAAACGAGAATTAGTGGCGCTAAGATCTTGAAAAAGGCAGCAAGCAAAACGCCTTTTTGACCTTCGGCAAGATTCTTGGCACCAAACGTCCTTTGGATGATTTGCTGATTCGTCGTCCAGTAGAAAAAGTTGAGAAGGAGAACGCCAGTAAATAACGTGGGCCAATGAGTCGACTCGTCGCTGGTACCGAGTGACTGAAACGCGTCCGCATCGGCTTGACCAATCTTCTCAAAAGCAGCGGTCCATCCCCCATCGCTACCACCAATCAATTGCAGAGAGAAAAAGGTGATCATCAAGCCACCCACTAAAAGCCCTGCACCGTTGAAAGTATCGCTTACCGCAATCGCCTTCAAACCACCAAAAATGGCGTACGCTCCACCTAGGGTTGCGATAAAAACCAAGAGGATCCAAATCATTTGCAGTTCGGTCAGACCAAACTTCAAATGGAGCCCCAACATGCCATTGAGACCGTTTGCGCCTAGGAACAAAACAAACGGTAACAAAATCATCATGTAGGCAATAATGAAAATTGCGGCGGTTACCGAGCGGATCGACCGCCCATATCGAGCTTCCAAGAATTGAGGGATCGTGGCAATTCCCGACTTGAGATACCTGGGGAGAAAGACCAGTGCAAGAAGGACCAGCGAGGCACCAGCAACGACCTCCCAGCACATCACCGATAGGCCGTCATTGAACGAATCTCCATTGAGCCCAACAAGTTGCTCTGTGGAAAGGTTAGTCAGCAGAAGCGAACCGGCAATAAATATCCCGGTAAGGCTTCGCCCCGCAAGAAAATAACCTTCGTCACTGTCGACATCACTATTCCGTGTCACACGCCAAGTTAGAAATGCGACCAATCCCGTAAAGAAGATAAACGACAGAGCAGTAAGCACGGTAGATTTCTTTCAATGAGAGGATAAACGTAAACTAGAGACCGAGGATACACCTTCGGCAATCTCCGGTTGCGGAGCACCATCGTAGACTGCAAATCAAGCGGCACAATCATAGCACGACGGATCATCCAAGGTTTTCTGCAGCTTCCAAACGGTCAATGATCGTCAATCCCGACTAAATCAGCAGAGTGAACGTCAAAAACGCGGTAATCACTAAACGAGAAAGAAATTACCTCACTCCGATTCTTTGAACTCGCCCAGGCATCACCGACTCATCAAAAGTCGACCGAACGTCCAAACCGATGGAACAGTCAGTTGAGTGAGAGACCAACCCATCCACGCATCGGCCACGTCACCGCGGACAAACTACATCACCGCAGACCAGACACACCGCCACGAATCCACTAAAGTCACTCGCTTCAGATACACGGCTATTTAACAGCCAAAGTAGATGTGCACGACAACTCGGAAAACCGTGAACAAAGAGCAGGAAAAAGAAGTGTGCTGCTAACGAAGATCCCCTCGCCGATCAAGACAAAATCTTTAAACGGCAAAATAACGAAGGCTGCAATCAGGTTGAAGTCTGAATGAGCGTGTCTCGCAGTGGAAGCCATCCTTGATGCCTATACCAAGCAGCGGTCTGAGCGATCCGAGGCTGGAGCGTTCGGACGCAGCGATAACCAACCTCCTCTTTAAGTTTTTCGGTCGAACAAACCCACGACCCTGCTTTCGCTTCGCGTGCCTTATCAAGGTTGACGATCCTCGCCTCCCCTTTTAGGAACCCGACCAACTCGCTTATCGCTGCAAATGAACATAGCACGGGGTGCGGAATTCGAACGTTGACAACTCGTTCCCTACCCAACGCGTGTCCAATCATCTCTCCAAGCGATGCGTAGGTTACCACCTGTTCGTCAGCGACAAAGTAAGTGCCCGCAGACTGATCGTGAGTGCAAAGACGGTTTCCTGACTCAGCCACCCGCAACATCGCAAAGCATAAGTCACGCGCGTGAATCGCAGAAAAGAAGTAATCGTGTAGACTTGGAATGACGTGCACGCCTGTCCTGGCAATCCCCCGAAACAGATTAAAGACGTCCTTATCACCTTCACCAAAGACAATTGGCGGTCGAACAATCGAAGTCGGATTCTGGACAGCAAATTCCCTGACCGCCAATTCACCAGCTAATTTTGACTTTCCGTAATTAGACACTGGCTCGGAAGCATCAGATTCAACTCTGGCCCCAATACCACACGAAGGCCCCGCCGCCGCCAAGGACGATGCATAAAGGAGAGTGGGTGGATTGATCTGATCAGCGCAAGCTTTTGCGATAAACGAAGCACCCTTCTGGTTTGCCTGCATCAGCGCGCTCACACGATGACTTTTTGTGAGTCCAGCCAAATGAAAAACCATGTCCACGCCACGCGCCGCACGGCGCAGTGACTCCAAGTCTTGGAGGTCACCAACCCGGAACTCTGGGCGATAAGGCTTTAGCGCTTCACGTCTAGAAGATTCGCGGACCAAGCAAACCACTTGGTAACCATTCTCGAATAAGACTTTGACAAGATGGCGTCCGATAAATCCAGTCGATCCGGTTACCAAGGCTCGTTTCATCGCCCTGCGCTCTCCAGCATTCGATGAGAGAAAATATTTCTATAAGAGTTGGAGACCTTACCGCAACAACACATTGTCTCGCAGCTTAAGCCCCCTCCCCATCTGCAGTTCGTCGACGCCCAAAAACCGACTCACCCCATATCGTTCTTTATGTCGGCAAAACACGTCGAAATCCGAAGAAAAACTGACCCACACCTTGCCGGGGCAGGAATTTCCCCCTCTCGACTCGAGGCAACGAGGCTTTCGCATATCTGCCCCCACCGTAAACCAATGGTTAAGTGTGTACTTTGAAACCATTGCGACATTACAGCTTTAACGAAAATTATTTTTTTGAAAAAAAAGGCGGTAGCATCGATCACAAAGTTATCACCTTTGACACCGGATAGCGCACAGATTGCGAATCATTCGCCCTGGAAAGAAGACGCTCAGAACATCACCTAGGGACGATTACCACAAAGCGAATATCCCCCGCGTAGAACATGCCGAGGAAAAAAAAATCAGAGACGATAACCCGATAAGGGGAGTCTAGCCGTCAAAAGCTCCCTCAAAAAAGAAGCAGTGGAGTGGTGAATCCAACACAACGGATCATGGCTGTACTTTTCGAGAACCGCTCTAGGACAAACCTAAGCGGGACAAACCTAAGCGGGACAAACCTAAGCGGGACAAACCTAAGCGGGACAAACCTAAGCGGGACAAACCGCATCCTGTTCAGCGTCACGACAAAAGAATCACGACGATCAAGGCATTGCTTGGATATGGATCAATCGATCTCTCTAACAGTGACGAGTCCTTCTCGTCCGGTTTCCGTTTCGGAACGCTCCTGATGTTTCTCGATCAGCCAACGATGAAACCACAAGGGCTCGAAGCGATACATCGCGTCACCCGGCCTTTGGGCATCCAAGTTGACGAGCCCCGATCGGTTGAGCAATTGCTCAACAAACACTGAAACAGACGCTCCATCATGGGTGACCACCACCTCATCATCACCCTGCACTTCAAAAAACCCATTCCCGCTTGCGACGGCTTTGTCGGCGTACCGAACCGCAACCGCTTCGAGCAATTTGACATACACATCAAGGTCACGCGGCTTTAGACGACTTGGACGATCACCCGATAGCGTGTCACGCTCTAGCCACTTAGCGAAAAACTCTTCCTTGAATTGATGCTCACTATATTCATAGCCCTCTGCGATGGACGATTCCACAATCTCGCGAACCATCGAATTCCCCGCAAGATTTCCCAACACAGAAGCGACGCATGGATACTTGCTGGCCCATCCCTCAACGGTATCTTGCACTGCGGGTATCAGAGTTTGATTAGCCTCGATCACCAACGGAAAACCTTCGGCGGGTAATTGAAAACCATTCTCTCGCCAATGAATGTACGTCTCGAGCGGCATCTCAATCGAATTGCCAGCGTCGTCAAGTGAACGAAGTTTGTGCTTCCAACAATGATAGTTCCAACTGGACACCTCTAAATCACCCACGGTTCGAAAAGCAGGTGGATTTAGGACAAAGCAGCTCAAACCCTGAACATTCAGGTCATTACAACACTGATGCCAGTACTCACGAAATACCAAAGGCCTTCCAAAAACAAAGGCATGCTGAATGGAACCACGCTGGTTGGACACAAAGTCTTGGATCGTCTCCAACAGAAACAGGTAATCATCGGGGTGGACTTCATCCAACGAGTCCATCACGAAAAATGCCTTGTCTATTCCGGCAACGCGTTCTGCAAAAGCCGTGCGTCCAGCTTCGGTCAGCCGTAAAAGTTGACACATCGCATGATCGCCATGCGTCAGATCAGCTTGATAATCAGCTAGTCCACGCTCCTTGAAATCGGTGAACCAATCGCGGATATCAAACTTTTCCACGGCGATGCTGGAAGAGCCTTGCCCCAGCAAACCGGATTTAATGAAAGTTTTCCCAACCCCGGCCGTTCCTGCGATGATCGTCATCCCGCGGTATTCGCCATGCCTCTCCTGATGATAAGCGTCAACGATCGCATCGAGATGCTTTCTCAAATCAGGATTAGCGCCCCAGTAAAAATCAGGCAGTGTGTCGTATTGCCGATCACCGGCTTGCAAAACGTTAGCCTGAACAAGGTTCTCGATTTTGGAAAGTTCGCTAATCCAGTGACTCTCAAGTGCCGGCGTCGACCCTTGAATTGCTGAACCGTTTGGCAAGCTACCATCGATCTGCTGTGCTACCGCAGTCGATAGCCCTGAGAACAGAAGGCTAAGCCCGATGACCCATCGACTAAAAACGGTGAAATTCCGCGCGATACAGTCGGCTGTTGTGGATCCGAAAGAAACAGGGGAGACGGAGGAAAAGCGGCTCCGTAAAACATTCAATAAGTCCGAAACAAACGGCATGGAGGAGTACCGAAGAGGAGGCGACTGAATTCAGCAACGACGCAATTGCTTTCGCGGATCCTAACAACTTCTTAATAACTGTCGCCTGCCGCCCCAACAAAAAAACCGTTCTTAACCAACCAACCTCGACTACTTCATCGTTTCTTCACAATCTATCCCGTCGGTGGCTCAGTTTCGAGCGAAAGCTCACCACCGCAACGCCTATCCCAACCACAACGCCAGACGATCCGACTCGGCAGATGAATGCTTCCTACCGTTAAATGGTCGACCGAATGGACCTAATCTGGGGCAATGGATCAAACCCCCGAGTAATCCGCGTCAAGAGAATCGGCAGCGATCCAACCACTCATCATCACCATGGGCATCCCGGGACCGGGGTGAGCCGCACCGCCTGCCAAGTAAAGCCCCTGAAGATCACGACGCCGATTTCCTGGCTTGAATGCGCCGAGAAACTTCCCGTGACTGGCGAGTCCATAGATCGCTCCGTTGAGCACTCGGTATCGCTTATGAATACCCTCGGGAGTCAAACAAGATTCGTGAACGATCGCATCACGAAGTCCATCCAAACCTGCAGTACGCTCTAATTTATCCAGAATGACCTCTCGGTACTCAGGTAGCATTCGGTTCCAATCATGATGTGGTCGCAGATAAGGGGTATGAACCAAGACGTACAACGCCTCACCACCTGCAGGAGCAACACCTGGCTCACTGATCACCGGTGCACAAACGTATGCAGTGGGATCGGGTGCTGGTTCACCCTTGCCGTAAATCCAATCAAACTCTTCTTTGGGGTCTCGAGAAAAAACAAAGTTGTGGTGCAACAGTTGTTTGTATTGGCGATTCAGTCCCAAGTACAAAACCACGCCGCTGCACGCCGCCTCATGGCGACTCTTGCGAACAAACGACTTTGACTGAGGCGTTCCTTTGAGTAATTCGGTGTAGGTCCTTACCGCATCACAGTTACTGACGACCGCGTCAAAGGAGATGGTTTCACCCTGGCTGGTCGTGATACCGCATACTTTCTTGCCCTCTGTCTCGATACGCTGGACATCTGTTGAAAGCCTGATCTCAGCCCCAAGTTCAATGGCTAATTTGGCGAGTGCTTCCGGCACCGCGCGAGTGCCACCTACCGGATACCAAATCCCCTCGTCTGTTTGCATGTGTGCAATGCCACAAAGCACTGCAGGGGATTGGTACGGCGAAGAACCAACATACTGCGTAAAGTGATCCATCATCTGAGCGACGCGAGAGTCCGGCACATGTGACCGAACCACCGAGGCGACGCTGCGTCCCATTCTCAGAGAAAGAACATCTTTAAGGACGGATGCGGAAAAGGCACCGCCGACCTCCATCGTGTCTCGCAAACCATCGATCGAGCGGTAGAAGAAAAACCGATCGGATACGCGGTGCAGTTGCTGACTAACCTCAATAAATTTCTCATAGCCACGAGAGTCGTAAGTGTTTCCAGTGAACCGATCTAGGTTCTGCTTCATTTTGTCGACGTTGGCAACAAGATCCAAGACATCAATCGTCGACAAAACCTTGTTCACCGCATCATCAGGACGCCCCGCAAATGATCCACCTTGATCTTCGAAGCGAACACTGCTTTCCCCGCTATTTTGCCCCCCATTACCAGTAGACTCAAAGAAACATCGCCACTGCGGATCAAGCGGTAACAGCTCGAGATAATCTTCCATCCTGCGTCCCGCCTCCGAGAAAATTCTCTTCAGCACACTCGGTAATGTCAGAATGGTCGGCCCCATATCGAAACGATAGCCTTGCGCCTCATGAACAGCAGCTTTGCCGCCGTACCATTCATTCTTTTCAAACAACGTGACACGGTATCCACGAGCTGCCAATACACAAGTCGCCGCCAACCCGGCAAGTCCTCCACCGACGACGGCAACACGATTTGGCCGAGCGTTTTGGGACGGCTGCGACGAGGACGAGGTATCGGGTTTTCCGCTTGTGGGAAGTTGTGTTGAAATTTCCATAAGAGACTTTCCTGTGAGCAGATCGCTTTAACAGTCGCTTGGTCCGTCAAGATTCTTTGGGGGTTGTGATTGCATCAGCAGACACCACAACGTCGATTCACAAAATCGATCGTTATCGCGTTCGCTTGACGCTTTGCATGACTGCAAACAAACCTTTGATCTTTGACGCAAACGAACTCGCGTGCAGCATTTTGTTTGTTGCTAATAACGTCTTGGCATCTTCTTCGCGGTTAAAAATCAGATGGGCCACCACCTTACTTTTCCGGATACTCTTGAGTTTCGGAACCGTCATCTCTAGCAAACCCTCTTCGCCCCTAGTGACTCCAAAACCACTCTCCCCGCGACCGCCAAAGGGTACACGAGGGTCGGCTGTGGGGACAATGAGGTCATTGATTGTGACGGAACCAACAAGAAGCTGGTCAGCAATGCT
>JADHOA010000090.1 GCA_016779185.1 Rubripirellula sp. | reverse complement strand
AAAATCACTTGTGATATAACGGCTTCGAAATTGCTCTTGCGCGTTATCATCCAATGAGTCATACAACGGTAATTGATCCAGATTAACGTCACTCGCCGCGTAATGATAACCAGCAACCCACTCCACCTTGTGGGCTAACCCTCTCACATTGAGCAACGCACTTTGTATCGCAGGGTCCGTTTTCCATGCCGAAAGACTGGCGGTGACCCCTGCTTGACCCAACAACCGAGTAATGGGCTGGCCGGCTACGTCTTGGCCGTAGTGCGCTGCCTCACCAGAAAGATTAGGAACCAATCGCACGGGCCCAACCTGAAAAGGAAGAGAGACCTCTTGACGAGTGGTGGCGACCAACCCTTTGGCTGATACTTGGCCGGGAACAGGTGAATAAAGTCCAGCTTCAGCAGGATCAACCGGAGCATCCGCCTGATTCAATCTCTGATATCCAACTTTGGTATGACCTGACACGGTCAATCGCTCTCCTAAAAGCGATCCACCGAGTAAATAGTGATCTAACTGAGGCAGCTTTTCGGTTGTTGTATAGAAATCATTCAGCCGAGCGCTGACAGAAAAATCGAGAAGATGACTGTGGTGGTATCTCCTAAGGTGAATTTCAGAACGGTGATCCGGGTCTTGATCCCATTCATTCTCTAGAAACTGCTCAAGAAAATTCCTGTCGCTTACCCAGCCAATTTCGGCTGTCAGTTCACTACTAGTTCCTAGGGTTTGACGATGTCTTAATAGGGTCCTACCACGATTTCTTGTCTCTGGTGTTAAATCTCGGCGAAGGCTTCCAAGCGTATCGGTTCCAGAATCTCGAATGAACCAAGCATCCAATAAACCGGTAGCGAGATTGTCAGCGCCAAACAAACTTGAATCGTGATAATCCAAGTTGGTGCCAACAGCAAAGCCGCGATCAGTGAAATAATCAAGAGATAGATCCCAATCTATTCCGCTCGCAGCACTTTGGATACCCAAGAGCTGTATTAGATCTAAGTCAAGCAGGTATTGGGTTCCAAATACGCCGTCGCTACTAATTCCTACGCTCGAGACATAAGAGGTCGGGCGATCTAAACTACTCGAGAATTTCGGCCAATAAAGAACTGGCACACCGCTCAAGTAAACAAAGTTATTTCGACTATCTACGAATGACTCGTGCCGAATAATTGACCCACCGCTTGGATCCGTTTCGACCTGCTCTTGCTCCCGCAATGTCAACTGCTGACTCTGGAGCCAATACCTTGGAACTCCCAACCGGCTACTGGTGATCGCAGCATCGAATGCAATGAAATTACCCTTCGCGACTTGCTGCATCACATCCGCTTTCAAGCGGATAATACCCATGGAATTTGGAATCGGTGTGATAGCCTCCGCGTCAAGGACTAATCCTCGCTCCATCCCAACGTTGTAGTACATTGAGTCGGCATAGATGATGCGATCACCCTGCTTGAATACGATGTCGCCCTCGAGATACAACTCGCCTTGAGCGTCTGATAACTGCTCTGCCCCGCTGAATAAATTTGCAACCAACGGCAACCAACCAACGACTCGATCAGCAGAAATTGATACTGTTCCGAGTTGCATCTGGTCGCCGGATGGCAACTGAGCCGTCACATCACGAATAAGAACGGTCATCCCGCCGCGTGCAACAATTATCGTCTCCCCCAATTCAGGTCGATTTATCGTCTCAACCTGCGGCAGAGACGAAGAACCTCGAGGAACAATCTCTACCGATCGCGTTCCACCGCCCACCATAAATTGCAGTCCGGTCTCATTATTCTTTGAACCGGGAATCGTGTTAGAGCTCGATGTTTTGATACCAATATTTTCTTGGAACTGCGTGGTCTTAACGGTCGGACCGGCTAACCAAACATTGCCATCACCGTCTTCTAGCAGGCCAGATAATCGATCGGCCACTAATGGCTTACTCACATAATGTGAAGCAGAAATGACGGGATCGTTTTCAATAATGCAGGCAATCGTCTTTGGCGGCACGATGCCATTGCTCCAATCACTTTCTGACTGAACGATCGCCAATTTACATCGAATTTCTCCACTGGATCCATCAGCGATCAAAAGGGCTAGATCCGCGTCCCAACGTTTTCCATCGAGACTAATGACGCAATCGCCCTGCAAAAAAGTAGCCTCAGAAGTACCTTGCTGCCAGCGAGAAACTGAATTGGCTCTAACTTCTAGATATGCACCAAGAGTGATATCACCCTGGGCAGACCGACTATCCACAACGCTAAAGGTCACGATCAAAATACAGGAAAAAAGCGCATAACCCAAAAGCTCGCAACAACCTCGGAAAAGGTTGCGAGTTTTGCCATATTGATTCACGGTGGCGTCCATGCCGACCAATGCTTCATCCATCAATCATGAGTGTGTTGCTGCCCTATAAATCCGCGACTCTGTGCGGAGTGTACGAAGAGGTTTTGTTCACTCACAAGCGAGAAAGGACACTAGCTGTTTACTTTTTGGCGGGAATCAGCGGTTTTCCGTCAATTGATCAAACCAAAGACAGTGTGAAACACCACAAAACGCGTGAAACTCACGCTACACTACGACGACTATCCAATCGACCGAACGCGAGACCCCTCGCGACTTTGAAATATCCAGCGAATGAATACCTCATCTCCACCGTTCCAGAGAACCTTGTCACCCCAAAAAGACGAGGCAATAGTGTCACGCATGACTGCGACAAAAAAACGGCATCTCAACTATCGTCCTTTAATAGCGTTTTTGTTTTCAATCGTTTATCCCTTGATTGAACCTGCTTGCTTGGCGAACGCACAAAATCCGAAAGCAGAACTCTCTCCTCCCACTGCCTTCGCTGAACTATTAAATGAAATTTGGGATTTCGAGCTTATCGAGTCACCTTTACTTGCAACTAACATCGGCGATCCTCGAGGTCAAAACCGCTTGCCTGATGACAGCCTGGCAAAGATTCAAAAGCGAACGGAGACTCGGAGAGCTTTTTTTCGTCGTTTAATTGACATCAATCCGGCTGATCTTTCAGGTGCATCGCAGATCGATCATGAACTGACCCGACTGCGATTGAAATCGCAAATCGAAAATTTCGAATTTCAACTTCATTTCATGCCTATCAATAATCGCGAAGGCTTCCACATCAGCTTTCCAGAATTACCGAGGATAATGAATCCTACTACAGTCGAAGACTTTGAAAATTATATTTCTCGCTTGCGTGATTTCTCTCGTTACACGGATCAACAGATAGAGCTAATGAGATCCGGTATTCAACTCAACTTGACGCAACCTGCGATCATCATGCGTGATTCTGCGAGTCAGGCTGAAGCCCAAGTTGTTACTGAACCAACTCAATCGTTGTTTTACACCCTAGCGCAAGAGTCATCAAAAAACGCATTGAGCAAGCACGAGTGGAAAGTGATTTCAAATTCACTAAAAGATGCCATTCGTACAAGTGTTGTGCCATCTTACGAAAAGTTTTCAAGATTCCTTCGAACCGAATATTTACCTGCATGTCGCGGAACTATCAGCGCATCGGCATTACCTCGGGGAAGAGATTTCTATCGAAATCAAATTGAGCACTTCACGACAATGAGGATGACTCCCGAACAACTCCATCAAACTGGTATTAAGGAAAACGCCCGGATTCGTGAGGAAATGAACATGGTCCGAGAAAAAGTAGGATTTAAGAAAGACCTTCCTGCTTTTCTCGAGCATCTGCGAACCGAATCAAAGTTTTATGCAAAGACTCCAAACGAACTTTTAAAAGAAGCCGCATTGATCCTTAAGAAAGCCGATGGACGACTTCCAGAGCTATTCGGACATCTACCAAGCATCCCTTACGGACTCAGAGAAGTACCCGAATACATTGCGCCACAAACAACGTCCGCATACTACTGGCCTCCCGCCACCGATGGCTCGAGAGGAGGATTTTTTTATCTAAACACGTACAATCTTTCAGCACGACCGCTGTATCAATTAGAAGCACTCTCGCTTCATGAAGCTGTACCAGGCCACCACCTTCAACTTGCCATTCAAGCCGAGTTGACGGAGTTACATCCAATGAGCCGAGAAAGCAATTTGAACGCTTTTATTGAGGGCTGGGCTCTATACAGTGAACGACTCGGAAAAGAGATGGGTTTTTACAGTGATCCTTATCAAGAATTTGGCCGGCTTAGCATGGAAGCTTGGCGTGCTAGTCGCCTTGTGGTGGATACCGGCATTCATTGGTTTAGCTGGACTCGAGAACAAGCGATCAACTATATGGAGGACAATACCGCCTTAAGCAAACACAATATAATCGCTGAAGTTGATCGCTATATTGGTTGGCCCGGTCAAGCACTTAGTTACAAGACAGGCGAACTGGCTATTCGTCGTATTCGAATGCATGCCGAGCAAAAACTTGGAGAGGATTTTGACATCCGTGAATTCCATGATCGCGTTCTCGAAGCGGGAGCAATACCAATCCCTTTGCTAGAATCCCGAATCGATCAGTGGATAAAATCAAAAATCGAATCTATACGTGAATAAACAGTCGGATTAGGTGAAGTAATGAGGCTTACTTATCTGATACCAGCCAAAGCCTAATGATTGGCCTGACCTTTGATTGTCTTCTGAGCGACGTCCCAAGCTTTTTCTAAGTGAATACGGTAATCGTTCGGGCTTAGCAAGGATGATTCCCCATCTATTCTGATTGCCAGCATCCATCCGTCACCATAGGGATCAGCATTGATCAAAGACGGATCTTCGAGAACCATCGAGTTCAATTCCACCAATTCGCCGTGACACGGGGAGAACAAATCACTCTCCGCTTTTTTGCTCTCTATCGATCCGATGTGTTGACGACTGACCAGTCTTGCTGGTGGTTCGAGCAACCACTCCAAAAAGTAAACATCTTGCAGCAATCGGACAGCGTAAGAGGTCAGACCGAATACCCAGGTTGCATCGTGACGCTCCTTGGCCCACATGTGATTTGAAACATAAGATCTTTCAGACGGAAATTTGGCTTCATATTCTCCCATCATAAAGCCGAACCAATCGGCCAATTCTGGTGAGCTTGGATTAGATTCAGATGATTGCATTAAGTGTACCGAACACCTCGAAATTCTGGCTCAAAGAACCCACTTAGTAAGCCATCGACACGAAGAAGCCCTTGGGTGGTTAATTGGATGAAGTCCCCATCAACTTTCAAATCCCCTGCGTCAGCTAATGAACTCCACTGCTCCTTAAATTCCTCGCAAATCTCAAGATCAAACTTGTCACGGAAATAGCTCGCGTCGAGATAACCACGCTTCAGGAGCAAAATCAGCTCACGAATCAAACGCTGATACTTTGTCGGAACGAATCCTCGACCAAGAGGAAGGCGACATTCGTCTTCGATTGATTGATAATAGCGATCTAAATCTGCAAAATTCTGATAATGAACTCCGTTAGCGTGTCCAAAACTTGCAACACCAGTTGCCAATAAATCGGCTCCCATCCAAAGATTATCACGATAGCTAAAGTTGACCTTGTTTGGATCTTTAACGACTGTGTACGCACTGCTAACACTGTAACCAGCTGACTTGAACTCGTTAAAAGCGTACTCCACCCAAGCTCGCTTGGTTGCCCAATCAGCAACTGGATTTTCAATCTGATTTCCTAAGATGTCTTTGCTGAAGACCGTGTTAAACGGAAGCTCCATCTGATAAATCGTGACACTCTCAGGCGATAGATCGAGCGTTTTTCTTATATTCTCTTTCCAATTCCCCCATGTTTCTCCGACCATGCCGGAAATCAAATCAATATTAACATTCGGGAAACGGGCATCTTCAATCCACTCCCAAGCACGATGAACTTCTTTTGATAGATGAGCTCTACCATTAAGCTCAAGTAATTCGTCAGAAAAATTTTCAACTCCGAGACTCAATCGAGTCACTCCCATCTCGTCCCGCAGGGTTTTCACTTTGGTTTCGCTGAGAGTTCCTGGTTCACACTCGAAGGTAACCTCTTCGGCTCCATCCCAACTGATATGTTGTCGAAGCTGATCCCCCAACTTTTTCAATTGCTTTGGAGACAGAAAACTTGGTGTTCCACCACCAAAATAGACAAATTGAAACGGCCGATCCCCCATAACTGGCAATTGACTGACCAAGGAAATCTCGTTGCATAGGGCGTCGACATAACGCTGGACCTCTGCAGCATTCACATCAGTAAAAACCTTGAAGTAGCAAAACTTGCATCGTTTGCGGCAGAATGGAATATGAAGATAAAGCCCCAGTGGTGTCCTTTCTTTTGATACCGAACCGAGTGACGCCTCCACTTGGGGCAAATGATCGCTCGTCCACTGACTGTACGGGGGATAGTTAGAAATAAAATAACTTCCCACGTCCGTTTTTTGGTTCTTAGTTTCTGCGGATGTCATTTCAACGAGTTTTTTGTAGTAAGCGATAGTTAGAAATAATATTCTCGATCGAATCCGATTTTGGCACGTTTCAAGAAAGACGGATAGCAAAATCAGTGAGTGCAGCGTGATTAACTGCTTGCGATTGGGAACTGCACTTTGGAACCATTATTCACAAATTAATTCACAACTTGGGTTTTGATTCAGCCGACGTTGACCCTGATGAACTCTTGGAGGGACCAAAACAACGCATCACTCCGTCATCATCTCCGATAAATAAGCGTTCCCCAACAATGGATGGTGCTGCGAGAAACGAACCTCGAATTTCGTAGATCCACTTTTCCTCTCCTCCATTAAGCGAAAGCCTGATCAAGCGTCCATCGGTGGAAGCGATCCAAACATCTTCGTCCGCAATCACTGGCGAAGCATCCGCGCGACGCTTCAAGGTGTATCGCCACTTCAATTCACCATTATCGATGGCAAGAGCATCAACCTGTTTAGTTTGACTGCTGACAACAACCAGTTTGTCCGCAATTGCGGCACTGCTCCGATACTCCATCGGTCGGTCTATATCTTGATAGAGCCATACTTGTTCTTGCTTTTCCCAGTCGAAAGCGATAACTGCCCCATCCATGATCGGGATAACGACCTTGGACTTGGAAATTGCGGGGGTACTCCCCGTTGGACCTCCCAGAGGTAACGGCTCCCCGATAGTCATACCTGTTCGAAGATCAACTTGATGTAATTGCCCGTCACAGCCACCAAGAAAGGTTCGATTTCCTGCAATGGATGGACTGCACCGCACTTGATCCTGAGTTTGATACTTCCAACGCTGTTTTCCATTTGCCAAATCGTAGCAGTACAGACTGCCATCTTGGCTTGCGATCACGACCGAGTCTTCAAAAAAACCCGCTGATCCATTGATTTCGCCTTCCGTCTCAGCACGCCAAAGTTCCTTACCGCTCTCAACATCCAAAGCATAAACAGTACCCTCCACGTCCCCAATAATCAGTTTCTGATCATTCAGAGAGGGAGATGACAGAAATCCTGTCTCGTAATCTCGTTTCCACCTGAGTTTTCCAGAATCTTGATCAAGAGCATAGATCTTGCCAAACACATCAGCAGTAAAAACTTGCCCAAACCCTACTACCGGAGTGGTCTCTATTGCCTCATCGAGTTTCGTCTCCCACAGGATTGATAGATCCTCCGGCATCCTAACTGACGTAAATCCCGAAGACTGGGAATTACCGCGTGGTAGATACCACTGTTCCAAATCTTGAGCCGAAGCAATGATTTGGATCGAAGACAAACCTAGGAATAAAAGCAAAGCAAACCGACAATAGCTGCCGACACCCTGTCTGTAGTATCCGCCATGAACTTGATGGCACCACTGGATAGCGTTGATTTGCAACCTGACTAATTTCATTTTTCAAAAATCCGAATTAGATTACGAAACCACGCTGAAAGCGAGAAAATAACCCCGCTCGGAAGCTCGATCGATTTATTATAGGCACTCAGAGCTAGACCCGAAATTCACGGACCATTTTTTTGTTTTCCTTTCATCACAAAACGCGTCACCCAACCCTGATACCAACCTCCCGCTCATGATTTGTGTCACTCTTGGCCGCTCCCGCCATAAGCGAATGATTGCCGAACACCAGTACCTTGTTGAACAGGGCGCTGACCTTGTTGAGTTGCGACTAGACTTCATCGGGCGAGCCGTAAGCTTATCAAGATTACTCAATGATCGCCCCGGACCTGTCGTAATCACGGCAAGGCGACGAGGAGATGGCGGCCGCTGGCTAAAAAGCGAAGAAGAAAGAGTCATGCTCCTGCGAAGCGCGATTGCGGCAGGAGTCGAATATGTTGACATCGAAGCTGATATTGCATCTCAGATCCCAAGATACGGAAAGACAAAGAGAATCATCAGCTATCACGATATGGACGAGACCCCAGATAACCTAGAAGAACTTCATGCTGCCATGTCCGAAGAAGATGCGGACATCGTAAAAATTGCGACAATGGCGAATTCGTTCTCGGATAATCTTCGAATGATTGAATTGGTGAAAGCTGCGAAGATACCAACCATCGGTATTTGCATGGGAGAGACTGGTATCCTGACCAGAATCTTGGCAAATCGTCTCGGCTCACCTTTTACCTATGCTACATTCTCAAGCGGACGCCAAATGGCTCCGGGTCAGCTTGATTGGAAACAGATGAAAGATCTGTATCGCTACGACACCATTGACGAAAAAACGGAGTTTTTTGGGGTTGTCGCTGACCCGGTAGCACATAGCTATAGCCCGTTGATTCACAACCGAGCTTTTCAGGATCAAAAAATCAACGCGAGGTACTTTCCGCTTAGGGTTAGTAAAAGTGATTTGCCAGATTTTTTACAGCAAACCAACAAATTAGGAATCTCTGGTCTTAGCGTCACGATACCGCATAAAGAAGAGGCTCTGGCACATTGCACCCAAGCAGAGTCGAGCGCTAACGGGATAGGTGCTGTCAACACCCTAGTTTTCAACGGCGATGAAAAGCTCGGATACAATACTGACTATCGAGCAGCAATGGACTGCATCGACGAGCTTTTCAGCATCGACCGAGAGTCCGGTCGATCTATGCGAGGTATGTCCGCCCTTGTGCTCGGAGCTGGTGGTGTATCAAGAGCAATTGCGTGGGGGTTAAAACAGCGTAATGCCGAGGTGATGATTAGCTCGCGCACCTTTGAACGAACCCAAATTTTAGCAGCAGAAATTGGTTGCAAGGCAATCGAATGGGAATTTAGGCACGACCCTCGAATCAATCTGCTAGTCAATGGCACACCGGTTGGAATGCACCCAGACGTGGATAGCTCACCCTACAGCGCGTCCGCAATGAATCAATACCTAGCGGTCTTCGATACGGTTTATAACCCTGAGAATACGTTGTTAATCAAACAAGCAAAACGTGCTCAATGTCGCATTATCACAGGGATTGATATGTTTGTTAGACAAGCAACTTACCAATACAAATTATTTACGGGGAAAGAGGCTCCTTACGATTTAATGAAGAGAACCATCAAGGAAGCCACTAACCCTGTTCAACTAAATTAGTGAATCAAAATCTTTTACTGGAAGACCTACGCCATTGAAAGAATCAAACCGACCCATTTCGGAATCATCTGCCGAACACACTGGAAGCATAATGATTCGTCAGGCACTGCCGAGTGATGCAGATGCTATTCACGTTCTCATGCGTCCTTATGTCATGCAAAGATTACTACTATCGCGGACAGAGGCAGAAATTATCGAGCTCACCCGACATGGATTTGTTGCCATTTCCAAATCGGAAAATGACCAAGAGCGGGTAGTCGGTTTTTCCGCGATTGAGATCTATAGCACTAAACTTGCCGAGTTGCAGTGCTTGGCAGTACATACTCGATTCCAAGGCAGCGGAGTTGGAAAGGCTTTAGTTCAGCACTGCGTGCAAAGAGCAAAAGACTTGAACGTGATGGAAATATTAGCGATCAGTTCATCAGAGGCTTTTTTGAAAAATTGCGGATTTGATTACGCACTTCCTGACCAGAAAAAAGCCCTTTTCTGCCAACTGCGTCCTCGGATTCATATCTAACAGTTGAAAAGCCCCAGTGTCTCTGTGACGATCAACATCTCTAGCAACTTACTCATCACAATCTAGTTCACCCTGACCCTCGGCATCCAACGATTGCTGGAGTGCAGATTCATCGTCAGTTTCAACATTCTGTGGTTTCTTCAAAGGCAAGCTAGGCTCCCTAAAATCGCGGAGCCAAAGCGGGATTAAAAGAGTCATCCCCATCCAACTCAAAATAACCCACGGCACCCCAGACTCAGAGGGCCATAACCACGTTCCGTCTTCGGCACCACCAATTCCCATGGGCGCATGCAACGACCGCCAAAAGATTAATTGCAGAGCAAATGCTGCGGGAACAGAAACGGAAAAGCAACCTAGAGCGTCTTTTTTCCAATCTAACTTCGGTTGTAGTAGTGCTGCAAACACTGACGAAAAAATGACGATTGCTGCAAGGGAATGCCACCCAACTACCAAACTTGGCAGCGTGAGAATCACGATCAAGTCAAACAACCTTGCCGTCGGTTTACCCAAGGGATCCAGTTTTAAATCAGCAGTTGGGCAGAATGCAGGAACAAGCATTCGCCCCATCACCGTAGCAGCAACCATGGACGTTAAGATTCGCATCACGCCATCGAGATACCTACCATCAGGTGACCATCCTACTTCCATCTCCGCTTGCCACGGAACGACCATCAATGAAGGATCGATCAACAAGGGGATAGCGGTAAAAGCAAGTGCTAATCCAACCAAAGGCCGAGGCAACGTGTTACCGTCTAAACGAATTAAGCCGCACGCCCAAGAAAACGAAACCGCAACCAGGTGATACGTGGTGACCGAAAAAGAACGCCAGTCAAGGACTGGCGCTGCAAATGGCCCCAGGAAACCGTGTGTATTTTGTCTTGGAAGACTGAGTTGATAGACCTGACCATAACAGATAGCTGCCAAAGATAATCCAACAACTAACTCAACCGTTGGATAGCGTAAAGAGATTGGTAATCGACAGCACCAACAACGTCCTTCGAGATATAGCCAACCCAATACAGGAATATTGTCCCGCGCCCTCAGTTTTGCCATGCATCTGGGGCAATGTGAGCGACCGTTGATGCTTTCGCCTCGTGGCATTCGCCATGCAACGACATTCAGAAAACTACCTATGGATGATCCAATCCATAGGCACCAACTAAATATGACAACATCGATGACGCGCGACCCATAAAGGTCGCGAGGCTTTAAAAAGGCGTCACCGCGCGTCTGCCACAACGGAAACGCAAGAACGTACAAAGCAATTGCAGAGACCACTAAGAAAGCGGTGACCCAGAATGCCTTTCTTTTAATTCTTTTTCGCCGTGACAAATTGCTATCTTCATGGTTTGAACAAGTGCCAAATTCGTTGTGCAATCCTTCAAATCAGCTTGATCAATCAAAGAATCGAAGCTTATCAAGCTGCGTAATTCAAACAATGCGATCCACAGATCCGCAGGGGAATCTAAGCGTAGCGGATCAAGCTGACCCAATCCACGACGAGCATTTAATATCGCATAACTGCTATCGTCAATGACGATTAATGGGTTTCCCTTTTCCCATCTACCTGGAGCGATCCAGCCCGTTCAACTGACCCCAAAATCGCATTACACGCGGAAAGATACAGAAATCAACGGCTTTTTACTCTGATCAATTCCAGACTCGATCACATTGCAATCGACATAAGTCGCATTACCCGAACAAATCTCCACAAAAAAAGATAGCGGATCAGTCGGCGGTGCAATAAAGTCCCGCAATTTGGCAGGACATGTGTGCGTCCTCCAGCGTGGCATGGTATGTTATCGCGTCGATTAAAAACATCGACAACCATCGTTTCTCAAAGCCGATTCGGTTCATTCTCTTCCACCTGTTCCATTAAGACTCGATGCCAGAACCAAATCACATCCTGGTTGTGGACGATAGTCCGACTCAAGTACGCCAGATCCAGATGGTATTGGAGGGTGATGGCTTAATGGTTCGTACGGCCTGCGATGGACACGAGGCGATGGAATGCATTCACGCCGACCAACCGTTGCTTGTGGTCACGGACCTTCAAATGCCCAACATGAATGGTCTTGAGCTCGTCGCAGCTGTCAAGAGCTTTGCTGCTTCTTTGCCGGTGATTTTGACCACGAGTCAAGGAAGCGAGTCGATCGCTGCTCAAGCTTTACAAGAAGGG
>JADHOA010000089.1 GCA_016779185.1 Rubripirellula sp. | reverse complement strand
GGGAAATGCTCAAAAACGCAAAGTCTCCCAACAGGACAACCCAGCAGTTGAAGTCATCGGATCAGGACGTTTTGGGCGACTGGTTCAAGAAGAGAAACTGAAAGATCTGGCAAATCGAGCTGCGACGGCAATACACTCTCATCCTCCTCGTATCGTCGGCGATCCCGAGCAGATGATCCGAAAAGTGGGTTTTGCTTGTGGCAGCGGAGGCAGTTTTCTCAGCAACGCAATACGATGCGGTTGCGATGCCCTGATTACTGGCGAGGCGACGTTTCACATCTGCCTCGAAGCGGAATCGCGAGGAATCGGCCTGATTCTGATGGGACATTATGCGAGTGAGCGATTTGCGATGGATTCCATGGCCGACAAACTGAGTCAAGAGTTTCCGAATTTAAGGGTTTGGGCTAGCCAAAACGAATCGGATCCCATCTTGGGGGGTCTCGGTTGAACACGGAAACATTGACCGCTGACTAAACAGTTTTAAAATGACAAGTTAGCGTTTCACTGTGCTCTGGCACGTCGGCTTAAGGGAAAGCATGAATCACTCAGAAAAATGGCTAGCGGCTTTACCCGTCTATAACGAAGTCGATTCGGTGGCTGATGTGTTAAGGGAGGTCAAACACTACATTGACCACGTTTTGGTAGTCGATGACGGATCGACCGATGGCACCGCCGATGTTCTGGAATCTTGCGAAGGGGTCAAGATCCTGACCCATTCGGAAAATCAAGGCTACGGTGCAGCATTGATTTCGGCCTTCCATTACGCGTTGGCAAATCAATTTGATGGAATCGTTACACTCGATTGTGATGGCCAACATCAGCCAAAGCGAATTCCCGAGTTCATCCGAGCAGCGGGAAAGGCTGATTTAGTTTCAGGAAGTCGGTACCTGCAATATTTTGACGATGAAAGCGAACCGCCGCAGGATCGCTATGCCATTAATCGGCAGATTACCGAAGAGATCAACGCTCGCTTGGGATTTAATTTGACCGACGCATTTTGCGGCTTCAAAGCGTATCGAACCGATGCGATTCGAAAGATGTGTATTACCGACCCAGGCTATGCGATGCCGCTCCAACTTTGGGTCGAAGCTGCGGCAGCCAACCTTCGGATCATAGAAATCCCCGTGCCACTGATTTACCTTGATCTCAACCGCTCATTTGGCGGCGTGCTTGATCAAGCCGACACGCGTCTGAGATATTATCAAAGCGTTCTGGACCAAGCGATTGCATCGGTCCGCAGCAAGGGTGCGGTGTTTCCAACAAGAGATGAAATTCTCGCCAATGCGGCACAAGACTAAGAACGCCATTGAAACCGCATCATCGTTTTTAGAACACTTATCGATCTGCATTTCCAAGCAGGTCATTTCAGCATCGTGCCTCCCCTCCAACTCGGCAGTCATGCCATCTAGGCGAAACCATGAATCCACAGAACCGTTCTGGTAAAGGATTGGATTCGCGGTCCGAAACGCACGACCATTCGAAAACTCAAATTGAAATAGGGCAAAGAAAAGGTGACTATCTCCAGTACCGAGCGCCATCGGAACATGGAAATGCGACCATCAGCCCTCCACTGCGAGAATCCAATCGACTGCTTGTCGAAAACCGATTGACTCTCTCTGAACAAACTTCATTTCAATCACTTCGCGATTCAGCAAGATCTCATCTGATCAAAACAGCAATCGGATTTACGAGAAAGTATCGAGACATCGACACTGTCTCCGACGCTTCATCGCCCCCGATCATCATGTCGGGTCATCAACCAACACTGTTTCATCCTGGTGTTTGGTTCAAGAACTTTGCGTTGTCAAAAATTGCGAAAAACAATGATGCGATACCGATCAACCTCGTGATCGACAACGATGTTGCGATCGGGAGTACCATTCGAGTTCCATTATTTGATGCATCAAATAATCAAGTCTCTTATCAGTCAATCGATTTTGATCAGGCGGGCGGCGGTGTTCCCTATGAACAACTGAGTCTTGCTGACCCGTCACGGTTTGATTCATTTCCCAGTCGCGTTAGCGAATGCATTCGGCCGCTTGTAGCAACACCGTGCGTGAACAAACTTTGGATGCACGCAAGTTTTGCCAGGCAACGCAGCGAAAACATTGGCACAATCTTCGCCGAAGCTCGGCATTCTCTCGAGACGCAGTGCGACCTTGAAACACTCGAAGTGCCACTCAGCAAGCTTTGTGAGACCGCAGCATTCGCAGAATTTGCACTCATCATTCTCGATGAATTGCATTACTTTCACCGCTGCTACAACGCATCGGTCCAAGATTATCGTCTTGCACATAAGATTCGCAGTGCTTCACACCCGGTGCCTAACCTGCGAACCAGCGAAGATTGGCTCGAAGCTCCGTTTTGGATCTATGGCAACGATGATCCTAAACGTCGTCCTGCCTGGGTAAAAAGGTCAGGAGCAAAATTAAGCATCAGTGATGGAGGATCACGAGAACGCTCCATGACGCTGACCGACCCTTGCAAATCAGCAGAATCACTCCTCGCGATGACGGACCCCCAATTCAAAATTCGCCCACGCGCGATCCTGACAACGATGTACGCGAGAACCATCCTGAGTGATCTTTTTTTACATGGAATCGGAGGCGGTAAGTACGACCAATTAGGTGACCGAATCTTTCAATCGTTCTTTCAAATCAATCCAGCGAAATTCGTGGTGATCTCGGCTACCGCGACACTTCCATATTCAAAGCAACATCGTTCAGTTGGTAACCTTCATACGATTCAACGATCCATTCGCGACACAATCTACCAACCCGAAACCTTTACGGATGAGATTGACTTACCGGTCGAAATCATTGAGCAGAAACGAGCACTACTTCGACAAATCCCTGAAAAAGGCCATCGCAAGCAGTGGCACAGTGAGATTGAAAGACTTAACGGACAACTCGCTTGCTATCTGGACTCAAAGCAGTCGGAACTACGTGCCAGCCTGCAACAACACCGCAGCGAAACCAACACGGAACGAATCCTTGCCAATCGGGAATACTCTTTTTGTCTGTTCAATCTCAACTATTTGAATCAGACATTTGCGACGATCTTATCCGAAGCCGAGACAAACGGCGCATAATCGCATCATCTCGTTTCGACTGCCCCTTTTTCATTTTTCCGCATCTGCTTTCTACCACCACTCCGCTACTTCGAGAACACAAAGATGGCCTGCAACCATTGGTTAATGAAAACCGAACCGAACACGTACTCCATTGACGACCTTTCCAATGCAAAGAAACAAACAACATGCTGGGAAGGAGTGCGAAATTATCAAGCTCGCAATCTTTTGCGTGATGAAATTAAAAAAGGAGATCGGGTTCTTTTCTATCACTCCGCCTGCAAAGAACCTGCGGTGGTAGGGCTGGCCATCGTTGAGAAAGAAGGATATCCAGACACCTTCGCGTTTGACCCCAAAAGCAAGTATTACGACGAGAAGAGCAAACCCGATCAACCTACTTGGTTCATGGTGGATATCAAACTCGAGAAAAAGTTTGATCATCCAGTAACGCTGTCAGAGTTGCGCGATCAGGCAAGCTTGAAGGAGATGATCCTGCTTCAAAAAGGTAGTCGCCTGAGTGTTCAGCCGGTTAAAAAAACCGAATTTGATAAGATCGTTAAACTCGCCGCAAAAAAATCGAACTAAAAACGGTCGACGACAAAGAGCCGTCACCGCGTGGTCCCTAAGTCCATTACGATTACTCTGCGAGATGCAATCCTTTTCAATGATCATCTTTTTAAAAAGCGTTCGGCGAGAGGCTTTAGACAAAGCGAGCGTATCGCATGCATCGAGCAAGAGATAGGAATCTTGAACATCAACCGTTGCAGGAAGCGGCCCAACACGTCAAACATTCGCTTTTCCTCTAAACATCCGTCAGATTCATGGGCGTACGTTTTGCATGTCATCATTGTGGTAAGACACTCAACATCAAAACCGAATTAGCCGGAAGGCGAGGTGTTTGCCCTTCGTGTGATGGAAAGTTCAGGATTCCGTTGGTTGATTCCGATCAATCACTGCCAGTTGAAATCAAGCAGGAACCGGGGACCGAGCAACCAACAAATGCTTCGAAGGAACCAGTTCACCACAACGTAGACGATCAATTGGAATCTCAAGTTGCTGGACACGCGGAAGCAACGCCGAGTGAACAAGCACCGGTTGATAACCGTGCAACGGTGATCGGATCGAAAGTCCTAGCACCTTCCCCTCAACTGGTCTCCAAGATTCTCTCCGAGTTTGAGGCGACTTCTTCGTGGTACGTGCGCCCGCCCAATGGTGGGCAATACGGCCCGGCAAATACAGAGATCTTTGGTGAATGGATCACCGAAGGACGAGTCGCCGCTTCATCATTGGTATGGAGAGACGGATGGCCGCAGTGGCGTACCGCTACCGAAGCATTTCCCGAGCTAACCAAGCATTTACCTGGAAGTTCGGAACAAGCGACGGTAGCCAAGGAACGCATCAATCCAACGAGGGAAACTTCTGCTGATTCCTCCACCCAGACAAATCCTTTAGTCTCAGGTGAGCATCATTTTGGCGAGCAGAATCGCGGTCGCTCGACACGGCGTGCTGTGTCTCTGGTGGCCTTGGCGGCGGTCGCCATCTTGCTAATAGGGGCACTTGTTTTCATCACCAATCGGTAGTTGAACACGCACACATCTAGATTGAGCGGACAATCGCTTGCTTCATCCGTCGTGCCTGCGTCGATAGAATCCAACACATCGGTTCAAAGAAAGCAGCATCAGACGCCATGCGTTTTATCCTCACCAAGGTTGCAAATTGCGACATTCGTCCGTTAAACGCGGAAAGTCTTAGGGTGTTCGCGAGCATGCGAAGATAGAATATCATCGTGGCTTGAAAGGATGGCATCTCCAACTCCATCATAAAACTAGCATTCAAAAACCAAGAGGATTCAACATGTCACGAAGATCATTTTTGAACCAATTCACTCGCGTCTGTGTCCTGGTTGCTTTTGCAACATTGGCTCCAATCAGCTTTGGCGAAGAAAAGAGTATATCGGTAGACGTGTTTGGTGCTGGATCTCTTGAAGTGCCCGCATCGTTCAAAAAAGTTGCACCACAAAGCGGGATCATCGAACACGAGTTTCAAGCGAAAACGGGTGAAGGAAAAGAGGGTGAAACCGCTCGGGTTACCTTCATGGCTGCCGGTGGCGATGTCAAAGCAAATATCCAACGCTGGAAAGGACAATTTGCAGGGGGTAAAGCCGAAGATCAAAAAGTCGAAGAAATGAAACTCGGCAATTGGGAAGTCTACATCGTCGACGTAAGCGGAAGCTTTGCAGAGAGAATGGGTGGTGGTCCTTTCGCAGGCGGAAAGGTCATCAATCGTGAAAACTATGCGATGGCAGGAGCAATCTTAGTTCACCCCGAAGGTCGTAAGTATTTCGTGAAGATGATTGGACCTTCCGAAGTGGTAACCGCGAACCGCAAAGCATTCGTCTCGATGATCAAAAGTATCGAGAAGTAAGGAAAAACCCAGCGGTGAAGGAAGCTCGATGAATATCCATAGTTTTTTGGAACACCACGGGATCGTCCGCAATCCGTTCGCGGAAGAAGATGCGCAAACCGACCAAGTTTTCAAAGAACATTGTATTCGTAGCGCCTACCATCCCATCTGGGACAAGGTGTACGGCGACCCCAAGGAACCGTCCACGTCGATCATTTTCGGGCCCAAGGGTTCGGGTAAAACTGCAATGCGACTGCAGATTGATCAACACTTAGAAAGGTTCAATGACGAGAACCCGAATCATCGAGTTTTCGTCATTCGCTACGACGACTTCAATCCTTTCCTCGATCACTTTTGTGATCGGATGAGCAGGCGAACCGTCAAACGTCCCGAAAAGGTTCTCGAGTCTTGGCGACTCTGGGATCACATGGATTCAATTCTTTGTCTCGGCGTGACGGATCTGATCGATCGTATCCTTGGAAATAAAACGCCCAACGCAAGTGAGTCGATTTCGAGTACCGCGATCCAAAGCCTTGATCGTTCCGCCGCCCGTGACCTATTACTACTTGCGACGTCCTACGATCAGTCAACCGCATCAACGGTAACGGATCGATGGCAGGGACTTCGTCAGAAACTACGATACCGAAACCTGCAAGCGAAATGGAGCTTGGCTTTAGCAATTGGTTCCGCGGTTTGCTCGGTGATGCTTTCCGTCTGGTTGATGCTGAGTCAGCGTGGTGAATCAGACGAAGGACGGGAACTGAATGCATCTTTTTTGTGGCTGATTCCGATCCTCACCATCGCTGGATCACTTCCATGGATCACACGTTGGATCAAGTGCCAATTCGCTGCATTTGGTATTCACCGGCACATGCGTGTCGGAAAGCGGGAAACAGGCTCGCTGCGTAAGATCCTTTTGCAATTTCCTGCAAAAGAATTGGCAAGCCAACCATTGCCACGCTATGACCGCACGGACGATCGCTATGAATTACTAAACAAGTTTCAATTGATACTCAAGCGATTGGGATTTGATGGAATCGTGGTCTTGATGGATCGAGTAGATGAGCCGCATCTAACGGGCGGAAAAGCGGAGCTAATGCAACGATTCACTTGGCCGATTCTGGACAACAAATTGTTAAAGCACCCCGGAATCGGTTTCAAAATCATGCTTCCCCAAGAACTGCATCGAGAGGTCGAGCGAGAGGATCGGGAATTTCATGAACGTGCTCGATTGGATAAGCAGAACGTGATACCGGCGTTTCAGTGGACCGGTGAATCGCTTTACGACTTGGCCCGAGCGAGAATGTTAGCCTGTGCGGCCGAGGGAAGAAGCCCTGAACCTCGTGACTTATTTGGCTCCGATATCAGCGAAGAACGACTTCTTACCGCATTTCAATCGCTCAGGGTGCCACGGCACCTTTTCCGCTCGCTTTACCGAGTGCTCGTCGACCACTGCAACCGTCACACGGACGCGCAGCCCGTTTACCAAATTCGTTCAGAAACATTCGAAGCCGCCCTTGCGCTGTACCAACGTGAAGCGGATCAAGGCTTGCAGTAATCGTTTTGGTCAGACGGAATTGCAATACCAAATCAAATTGCAGGTAAGTGAAATTGCCAGCAGACCCGCGTCACGTAAACCGCAGCATCATGAAATTGCCAAGTAATTGGAGGGCAACTGACTGGGGATCATATTTGGATCCCCCCCCTGCGGTGAATTCTGCTTGGCGGAAGAGTTCAGTTGATGAACCTTGATATCACCACTTTCTCCCCGCAAGCGGAGAACAAATCTAATGGTGGAGATTATCCACCTTGCTACCGAGTGAGCTTTTGGTAGGCTACGTGGCCATGAATCGCAAAGGTGCGCAAACCTTTGGATTTGGGGCATGACTTTTGGAGAGGAAAACTCCCCAATTGAACGATTCAAAAACGAAATCGGCAAAAACAAACGGAGAATGAAGTAGGTGGGTACGAAGAAAACCGGTAAAGGTCGAAGAAAAGTTGGTCGAAAAAAGCGTCGTATGCGTGCAAAAATCCGTCATCGCAAGAAGTAATTGACGGCACGACCGTATTTTTTGATCGGTCCACCCACCATCTCGGCATCATCGATCGGCGATTGTTCGATCGATATCTACCCGAAGAGCATTATCTAACCCCTTCATTGGCTGTGAATCACGAGATTCCATCGATGACGGGGTTGTTTGCTGCGCCGTGAACAAAAAACGGCGACCAAAAACTTTGGGGTCCGGCAAAAAATCTGCAGCGGATTCGAATGGATTGAAAAACACGACAGTCTCCTTAAAAACCGGAATCACTCCGAAGAATTGGCTGACCGGCTGTTACCTCGAAAACGGTGACCATCGGAGTCGTCTGCAAGATGATTTGCGGCCAGCGGAGTGACTATGAACGGTTTTTGGGATGTGAAAATAGCTGGAACAGAACGGTTTCGACGCTAGGAAAAGCAAGGAAGCCGGTGAAAGACCAGGCCTTGGTGGTTTTTGAGGCAGCGTGCAATCGTTAATCTAGCTAAATTAGAAGCATCGCCCCTCAGCGTTCGAAACCGGTCTCACTTGGCATCAAGTGATGTATCAGATGCTTGGGCGACCTCGAGAATCAACCTCGTTACCCCACGGTTCATCGTTTCATTTGTCCTAGCCTCCTCCAGAGCGAAAAAGCCAAAGATTGCGTATGTCCACCGTAGAAACCGGCTCGACTCAAGCAAAAGCTGAGGAATCCCAAACCACTGCACCCAAAAAACGCGGCGTGCCAGAAGGCCTGTGGGTCAAGTGCCCAGGCTGTGGGGCATCGATCTATCGCAAAGAGATCGAGCAGAGGTTAAATGTTTGCCCGAAGTGCGATCACCATTTTTATGTTTCGGCCAAGCAGCGAATCATCCAGGTACTCGATGAAGGCACCTTTGAGCCGATGAATGAGCACCTAACTCCCACGGACCCATTGGAATTTGCCGACCGTCGACGTTACGCAGATCGCTTGGTGGCCGAGCAAAAGCGAACGGGACTGACCGACGCGGTTCTCACTGGTACCGGCATGATCCGTGCTCGAAGAGTCGCTCTGGCGGTAACCGACAGTGCTTTCATCATGGGCAGTATGGGATCTGTCGTGGGTGAAAGACTGACACGGCTCGTCGAATGGGCCACTGAGCAGGGGTTACCGCTCATCATCATCAGCGGCAGCGGTGGAGGAGCGAGAATGCATGAGGGAATCCTCTCACTGATGCAAATGGCAAAAGTCTCTGCTGCTCTCGCTCGGTACGATGAAGCGGGTGGTCTTTTCATCAGCGTCCTGACCAATCCAACGATGGGCGGGGTTGCAGCAAGTTTTGCATCGCTGGGTGATCTTGTTTTCGCAGAACCTAAGGCTTTGATTGGATTTGCGGGGCCAAGAACCATCAAGGCGACGATTGGGATTGAACTTCCGGAAGGTTTTCAAACCAGTGAATTCCTGTTGGAACACGGATACATTGATCGAATTGTTCCGAGAAAGAACTTGAAAACTGAGATCGCTCGCGCTATTGATTACTGTGGTAAGTAACGCACAGTCGATGGGGTTAGGGCACGAGAAGATGCCTCCCTTTTGATCCATCATTTTTGCCCGATACGTTTATGAGCCTGATTGATTCTATTCGCTCGGCATTTAAGTCCTCTGGCTCCGGAGGCAAAATTGACGTGGAGACTCGGTTCTCGCGTCAACGTACGGCTGTGACTGGTACGATGGCCAACTTTTTTGTCGCCAAAGACCATGCCCACAATGATCGACTTGTTGGGGTCAAGGTGGTTGAACTTGAGAAGTACAAACTCTTTGAAAGTCGATTCAAGGGTCTCAACAAGCCAACCGAAGGCGAAATCGCGATGGGTATGAAGCACCCGTACATCGCGGAGACCTATGAAACAGGGTTCTCAACCAAGGGAGAACCGGTGATCGTCATGGAGTACGTCGCGGGTCCCAGTTTGCAGAATATTGTCGTCCAGAAACAGGAGCATCACCTGGCGGGTAAACGCGTCAAGCTCATTCGCGAAATGGCTGAATCGCTTCAGTATGTCCATCAAAAAGGTTTCATCCACCGAGATATCTGCCCAAGAAACTTTATTTGCACGCCCAATAGTGAAGGAATCAAGCTCATCGACTTTGGGCTCACTCTGCCCGCCACTGCTCCATTCATGACACCGGGTAATCGAACCGGCACGCCGCTTTACATGTCTCCAGAGATTATTCGTCGTCGCTCGACGGATCAGAGGGTCGATATCTTCTCGTTCGGAGTGACCTGTTATTGCATGTGCTGTTTTCAGCACCCCTGGCAGGGCGAAATCCTCAATGGACGTGCGGCTTTACACCACGACACCTCACCCCCGACTGATCTACTAGAACGCTGCCCGAAACTTGACCCACGACTAGCCCGGGCAATCATGGAGGCCCTGCAACCGAAGGTAGAGGAGCGAACGCCGGATATTGGCCAGTTTTTGCATGCAATCCGAAGCGTCAAAGATGATTTTGTCGACTAATCGCCAACCTGCCTCGGATCGGCTTGGGTAATCCGCAGTTGGGCAGATCCAAGTGAGGCTGCGATGATCGACGGCGATCATCCTGATAGCTCGTCCGTACCCAATCGGGATTCCAACGACCCTCAAACCACCCCAGAGCGGGAATCTTGAAAATCCGATCAGGAAGGGTCAAATTCGCCTACCTCCGCTTTCTAGATCCTGCTAGTCTCGCGCGAAGCGATGGGGAAGGAGTCCTCATTCGTGGTTTCTCGTGATTTCGCCGATCTTGTCTCTGGATTTGAGTGGCAGATGTCGAGAAACAGAAAAAAGAAGGTTGCGACGCCGGAAAAACCGGAAATCGCTTTCAAAAACGGTTCGAAAACCGTATTTCGAGGCGAATTCGTTGACACTCTTTTTTTGACGTAACTATACTTCGGAGGACGTGGTGATTTAGGCAAGCTCTAACAGCTCAGCTAAAGGTCACTCTAACCGTCCCTCGGGGTAGTAACGATTGCGAGGGCTGATTACTTATCACCTCTCGTCGGTCTCATCGTTCACGGAAACAGCAATGACACTACTAGGGAAGTCCTTCTCGGTCGTCATCTTGATCCTTAGTGCCGTATTTATGGTACTCGCCTTGGCAGTGAATGCCTCACACCGCAATTGGCGGGACGTGGTAGTCACAGGTGTTGATGGCCAACCAGGATTGAAAGATCAGATCGAATCCATCTCTCGAGAAAATGACCAGCTTCGGGACTCGAAAGATCGTATTCAGTCGGACTTGAACCGCGAACAAGCGGCTCGCCGTACTGCGTTGGCCGCACTGCAAACGCAACTCGACACGCTACAAACCACTTTGCAGGCTAGCGAGCAAAGCGTCCAGCAACTCACCGCACAGTTAACGGTTCTCAGTCAAACCGATCTCAGCCGAGCTGAAGAACTGGAAAGATTGACCGCTGAGAACTCAACACTACGAAGTCAAATTCGAACCGAGCAGCAAGACCGCGACACACTGTTCACGGAAACGCTGACTCTCACCGATCAAATGAATACGCTTCGCGGATTCAAACAAGAACTGGAAGTCCGGAATCAGCAGTTGATTGCTCAGGCGACACGATACAAAGAGGTGATGACCTCCAAAGGAATCGATGTCAACGAACCTCTTGATGGTGCTCCACCCGATCGCAACGGCAATATTCTCCAGATCGATCGCCCCAGCTCGCTCGTCCTCGTATCGATTGGGTATGACGAAGGGCTGAGAAAGGGTCACCTCTTGGAAGTCACTCGAAACGGCCGCTACATGGGTAAACTCAAGGTTCGAAACACCGAACCCGACCGTTCGGTTGCCGAAATCTTGGATGACTACAGCGAAGGTATTTTGCAGGAGGGCGACCGTGTCGACACTACCATCGAGTGATAATCGTAAACAGCCTGCTAGCGTTTACACCGTGATGCTGCTTCTCAGCATGTTGTTCATGCTGATCGCGGTAATCGCGATGTGGATGGAGCTACAGCGGTGGGCGCCGGACTATTACCGAACGAACACCGCAAACCCCAGTGTCATGGTCAACCCTGTCTCGTCCATGTCAAACTTTGGCTAGCCAGCGAAGCGTTCCGGATTCAATACGAAATAAGAAAAGGCCCTCGGGGAATTGCTTCCTCAAGGGCCTTTTTTCATGTTGTACCCGTGTACCACAACGCTGGATCGGAGCAACTTCCCCGACCTTCCTCCGTGTTGACGGTTCAGAAACTTTCGTCGAGCCGCTTACTGCGAGACCTCAAAGCCGCCGCTCGTCTTTTCAAACAACCATAGACGAAGAGAGGTTGTTGCCTAGGCGGCACGTCGACGACGACCACCGTCGCTATGTGGCATTGACATGATCATTCCCTGTTCATCACAGGTCAAAACAGCATCCAGATGAATCTGGTTCGAAATTCCTTTGGCGAGTGGTGCCAAAAATTGCCCGAATGCTTCAACAAGACCTGACGGACGGGTCGCTGACATCGCGCAGGCAATGCCTGCCGAAATAGCCGCCTGAACACCGGTGAAACGGCTGAAGTGATTTCGAATCGCAGCGAGTCGCATCCCACGCCGAAAACTCTGTTGATCATGAACAAGAGTTTCGGTGTCGGTGCTGACGAAGCAATCTGATGCTAGTTCGGTTTTCCAGCCCGACTTTCTCAGTAGGTAGTGATA
>JADHOA010000088.1 GCA_016779185.1 Rubripirellula sp. | reverse complement strand
CTTGAATGTGCTTGGTGATCAAGCGGGAAATGCTCTAGCCCAAAAAGAAGGACTCTCGACACTGGCCGTACAGCGGGATGGTGAGAACTATCTCTATGTCGGAACGGGCTTGTTGACGCAACATGCAGCGGACTTGAGCGAACCAGCGCAGGAAGACGTGCAAGGAAACGGATCGAGCTCCAATCCTTCTCCCGAGGCATTGGCGACAGACGTATCATCTTGGCTTGTCGTCATCATGGCCGCGGTCGTATTCGGAGTCATCATCGCAGGGATGGCTGTTGGTGTGATGTTTGGCCGACGCTCAATCAGCGGGTCATGTGGTGGTTTAGCAAACAAGAAGGATGCGGACGGAAACACGAGCTGCGCGTTGTGCAGTAGCCCGTCGGACGCATGCCAAGAATTACGCGATCGAATGAATCAAACAAACGCTAACGCGACGGCGACCGAAACGGACGACAACGATGGAAAAGCATGACCCGATCGCCGAAGCCGAATCGGCTAACCAGCAAGAACCAATCCGAAATCGAGAAAAACGCCGAGGACGACGCATCCTGATTGGGCTGCTGTTGGCAATTTCTGCCATCGCCGTTATTCAGCATCGGGCACCTAGCTGGGATCACCAATTTGCAAACCTCATCACCATTGTGATTGTGATTGCAACGACGATTCAGTTGGTTTGGAACCTACATTGGATTGCGGTCAAGCACCGAATGAAATGGCATGTGCCGTTAGCACTTCTGGTCGCAACTGCGGTCGCCCCCATCTTGTTTGATTTCGAAGGTTTTAGCGGTGAACTGATCCCACAAATCCGACTTAGCATCGGTAAGCGAGCTCCAAAGATTCAGGAAACGCTTGCATCGCAAGAGATAGCTGCACCAACAGAAACGGATGAAGCATCTGACGTTTCAAGCGACACCCAATCCAGCGAATCCGACCGACGCTATGCCCTTGACGACTTTCCCCAATTCCTGGGGCCGCAACGTAATGGCGTCGTGAGCGTCCGCCATTTTGCAATCCCGGACCAGCCGACAAATGTCGAATTACTCTGGAACATTGGAGTGGGAGCCGGCTGGGCTTCTTTTGCGGTGGTGAAAGATCGAGCGATCACGCTTGAGCAGCGAGATGATCAAGAGTGCCTAACCTGCTATCGACTTTCCGACGGTGCATTACTCTGGAAAGTTCAGCATGATTCATTCCATGACGAAACATTCGGTGGCGCTGGCCCTCGAAGCACGCCCACCATTTTTGAAGGTCACGTTTATGCGCAAGGCCAAGACGGCACCGTTTGGTGCGTGGATTGGTTGACAGGCAACATGGTTTGGAAAGTAGAACTACTTGAACTTGCCGAGTGGACCAAGGAATCATCCGAGCAAGCGATCACCTGGGCTCGTGCTGGTTCCCCGCTGATCGTGGACGGACTCTGCGTCCTGCCATTTGGTGGTCCCGATCAGCAATCATCAGAGGGAAGAAGCCTAATTGCGTTGTCGATCACCGATGGATCGATTCAGTGGAGGTCCGGCAAAGACCAAATCAGCTATGCCTCGCCGATGTTGGCCACTCTGGCCGGACAACGACAGATTGTTTCAGTCAACGAAAAAACGATCACGGGTCACCAAGTAGAAACGGGGCAAGTGATTTGGTCGTTCCCTTGGATGGGTCAGTCCAATGGTGGAGCGAACTGTGCGAGCATCATGGTCGCAGGTGCTGATCAGTTCTTGATTGGTAAAGGCTATGGCGGAGGAAGTGCTCTGGTGCAAATCACCAATCAAGACAACGGAAAACAGATGGCTGACGCGATCTGGACTTCTTCACGTATCCTCAAAACCAAGTTCACTCACGCCTGCGTTGATGGCCCGATTGCCTATGCCATCAACAACGGTTCACTTGAAGCGGTGAATATTGCGGAGGGCATTTCAAATTGGCAGCAACCTCGCCGCGACCGACTGGGTCAGGGGCAATTACTTTTGGTTGACGACACGCTGATCGGACAATCTGAGTCGGGGGAAATTGTTTTATCGGCAGCGAATCCTGACGACTACGTCGAACTCATTCGAATCCCAGCAATGCGATCAAAAACGTGGAATATCCCTACGATCGCTGGACGTCATTTGATTGTTCGAAACGACCGTCAGGCGTTCTGCTTCCTGCTGCCCAAACGCGACGACACCTTCGCTCCCTAAGGCGTGGGCGTCAATGGTGATTACCAAACCACAACGTATCGCACCTTCGGACAGGGAAATACAGGTCAGGGGGATATCGTTGTTTAAAGACGAACAACTTTACCTAACTTTGCCGACTGATAGATCGCTTGAATGACCTCCACACTACGGCGACCTTCAGCACCGTCTACACTGGGCTGACGACCTTCAAGGATGGCGGCAGCAAAGTCCTCAAAGACCATTGTGTGACCGTGATGCCCGATAGCGGCAGGATCACCAGCGCCTCCACCGGTCTTAGTTCGACCTTCCATTCGCTGCCGAATATCCTGATCCTCCGCAACTTCTTCTGCGAACTGCCACGCCTTCAGATCTTCTTCTTCCAGGATCGCAGTGCCGTGGCTGCCACTGATTTCGATTCGCTTTAATGCACCCGGGTAGGCTGTCGTCGTCGCCTCAATGACGCCCAGTGCGCCCGACTCAAATTTCAACGTTGCTACCGCTACATCCTCAACTTCAATTCTCTCGTGCGTCATGGTGCTAGTCATGGCACTAATTTCGGCAACCGGCCCCATTAACCAAAGCAGCAGATCGACCGAATGGATTGCTTGGTTCATCAAAGCACCACCGCCATCCAAAGCCCAAGTGCCTCGCCAAGCGCCACTGTCATAGTACTCCTGGCTTCGGTACCACTTCACATAGGCATCTCCCATAGTGACCTTTCCAAACCGGCCACCGTCCACCGCTCGCTTCATAAGCTGACTCGACTCATGAAAGCGACTTTGGAATGTTACCGCCAACATCACACCGGATTCTTTACAAGCTTGAATAATCGCGTCACAACGTTCCGTGGTGATCTCGAGAGGCTTTTCAATCAGAACATGCTTTCCAGCTTTCGCACCCGCTAAAGCTGGGTCAAGATGAGCTCCACTCGGCGTGCAGATTGATATCGCTTGGATCTCCGGATCGGCGATCATCTCGTCTAAGTTGGTGAAAACTTTTCCGCCGTGAACATCTGCAAAAGCCTGCGCTTTCTCGGCAGAGCGATTGAAACAGCCGACCAGATGGGCGTTAGCTGCATCAGCAATCGCCTTTGCGTGAAAGTTGGCAATCATTCCGCAACCAACAATACCGATTCCAACGCTCATCTGTTTTCTCTGATTCTTTGAGAGGGACGGGTTCAAACAGCTCAATGATTAGTGAAGAAGTTTAAAACCGCGCCACGCGATCAGCAACCAGCGCAAGGACTTTGCCTCGTCGATCCACTACAATCGGATCGGAAAAACTTCTCTTGCATCTTCTAAAACCGAAATGTCTGCGGATCAGACGACTTGGGGTTCAATCGCCAATGAAGATCCCACAACTGATGTCGTTTCCATGACAGACCCTCACCCTTCATCTCACCAAGAAAGCAAATCGGATGCGGTGCTCGCGATTATTGGATTGCCGATTGTCGTTTTCGTCATATTGCTCGCGTGCGTGATGTACTCCCCAGTTTGGCTGTGGAGTTTCATACGAACCAGAACATGCCGAAAATGTAATATTCCGTTCGGGCGGGAGATCAAGAAAAAGGAGTTCAACAGGCCGAACATCAAGTTCCTACTTGACCACTACGATATCCATTGCATCTGCCGATTCTGCGGAAATCAATGGATGGACGAACAAATTGAAAACGCCACCTCTAGCGAGGATTCCCAAAAAGATAAACTGACCTGATCGATGGTTTTATTCCAATAGCGAGCACCACCGGCGTGATGGTACCGCGATCAGGATAGATCGAGAGCAGGCAAAGTTTCGGCACCCAATCAGCTTTGCATATTTCCCACGGTAAGATCTCCAAAATGCACCACGTTCCTCCAGAAACATCACGATTCCACAACAAGATAAACTCACTTGGCTGATCGCAACCACAGAATCCCGTCGATACAGTCTCTCTCCGATCTAGCCGCCATTCTCAGCGATTCGGTCGACATGGAGCATTTGATATCCAGCCACGGTGAACTTTCGTTCTCGGGGGTGTGGGGAAGCCTGCGTGGACTACTAGGTGCGACGATTGCAAAGTCAAGACCGAACCTCTTGATGATCCTGCCCCAAGCGGCTGATGCAGACCTCGTCGCTGGTGACGCGATGGCATTTGGACTCGCAGATTCCTATGCGTTACCTTTATCGAGTACCGAATTCAAAGCATCATCCATTCGCGACGAAGATTATGCGGAGCGATTACAAGTGCTCCAAAAACTCAGTCGACGACAAGATGCTTCGCCAGAGCCACTGCTGGTGACCAGCTATATCGGTGGGGTGATGCAACGAGTTCCAACGCCGGAGCAACTGGAATCATCAACGCGAACACTTCGAGTCGGACAGACAATCGACTCGGAGGAAATCCGACGTTGGCTTGCAGAATCCGGATTTGCGTCGACCTCAGCGGTACAACTGCCAGGTGAATTTGCAGCACGTGGAGGATTGCTCGACATCTATTCAGCGGATCAATCACAGCCGCTGAGAATCGAGTGGTTTGGCGATGAGATTGAATCAATTCGACAGTTTGATCTTGCCAGTCAACGCAGCATTGAATCGCTTCAGGAAATCGAGATCGCTGCGATTGGCGTCGTGAGTGAATCGTCTGAACCTGAGTCGGATCTATCAATCGAAACGGGTACCATCCGAGATTATCTACCGGCTGACACCGTTGTCATCTTGGTGGAGCCGCACGAGACCCAAGCATCCGCTGAAAAGCTTTATGAACGTTCAGGGGATACAGGAAATTTATTGAGCTACCACGAAATGCTTGATTCGTTCCAAGGTCTGCAGATCATCACGGCATCTTCCCTTGCTGAATCAAACACCGGCGACGGTCGCACAATCATTGATTTGGAAACGGGATCCACTGAATCTTTTGCTGGTTCACTCGACGAAACCAAAACAAAGATTGATTCATTGCATGGCGATTACCAAGTTGTCACCGTTGGTGACACAGCCGCCGACGGCGAGCGTCTGTCGGAACTGCTATTGGACACAAAAACTTCGCAGCAAGGACGGCTCCGATTAGTCATTGCTGACATCACCGGTGGATTTCGCCTCGCATCGGTCAATGTACTGGTTCTCACGGGAGCAGAGTTATTCCACCGTAGCCCGGTGCGGCGAGGAAAAACCAGAGCCAAAGGTAAGCCGATTGGCAACCTGACTCAGCTGGACCCAGGCGACCTCGTCGTGCATCTATCCCACGGCATTGGTCTTTACCGTGGACTGAGGGAAATCGAGAAGAACGGTCAGCACATTGAACACCTAACGATTGAATTTGACGAAGGTGCCAAAATCTACGTTCCAGCTTCACGAATTGCGTTGGTTCAGCGCTACGTTGGTGGAACCAAGACCCGCCCTCGACTCGCGAAGATCGGAGGACAGTCGTGGGCAAGACAGAAAAAAGCTGCCGAATCCGCAGTCACCGATATGGCGGTCGAACTCCTGGAAATGCAAGCAGAACGAACCGCGAAACGCGGTATCACGTTCGACACCGATAACACGTGGCAACGACAATTCGATGCGAGCTTCCCTTACCTCGAAACGCCTGACCAACTCACTGCGATCGAGGCATCCAAACTCGATATGGAATCAGCCAAACCAATGGACCGACTCATCTGTGGTGATGTTGGCTTTGGCAAAACCGAAGTTGCAATGCGAGCAGCATTCAAAGCGGTGGTAAGCGGTTTTCAAGTGGCAGTGCTCGTTCCCACGACCGTGCTGGCCGAACAGCACTTCCACAGCTTTAAAAGTCGCATGGCCGAGTTCCCTGTTGAAATCCGCAAGCTGAGTCGATTCTGCACCGCGGCCGAGCAGCGTGAAACCGTCAAAGACCTTCGCATGGGAAAAGTCGATCTTCTCATCGGCACCCATCGTCTGGCGAGTAAGGATGTGAAATTTAGCAACCTCGGACTCGTCATCATCGACGAAGAACAGCGGTTTGGGGTCGCGGTCAAAGAACGACTCAAAACCCTACACAGCAATGTCGACGTCATGACGCTCTCTGCAACACCGATCCCTCGCACGCTACACATGGCGCTCGTAGGTGTTCGCGACATTAGCAATCTGGAAACACCGCCGGCTGAGCGCCGTAGCGTCGAAACAAAAGTACTCAGATGGGACGACGAAGTGATTCGGCGAGGAATCATTCGTGAACTCAACCGCGGCGGACAAATCTATTTCATTCACAACCGTATCGGTGACATGGGGACGGTTGTTGACAAGCTAAAACGTATCGTGCCCGAAGTCAGAATACGGGTGGGCCATGGACAGATGAACGAGGGTGAACTCGAACAGGTGATGGTCGATTTTATCGAGCACCGCTTCGATCTACTTCTCGCAACGACAATCATTGAAAGTGGTGTTGATATTTCAAATGCCAATACCATCTTCATTGACGAAGCGGACCGCTACGGATTGAGCGACCTGCATCAACTCAGAGGACGCGTGGGTCGCTACAAACACCAAGCCCATTGCTACCTGATGGTGGCACAACACAAACACCTTTCACCCGAAGCAAGTAAGCGTCTTCGAGCGATCGAGGAATTCAGTCAAATGGGAGCTGGTTTTGCAATCTCGATGAGAGACCTAGAGATTCGAGGAGCAGGAAATCTACTCGGCAGCCAACAGAGCGGCCATATCGCGGCAATCGGCTACGAGATGTATTGCCAATTGCTGGAGGACGCGGTTCGACAGGTGCAAAACTTACCGCCGAAGTTGTCGGCCGATGTTGATATTGATCTGCCGGTCGAAGCGTACCTTCCAGAGGACTACGTCCCAAATCTTCGCCATAAGATCGACCTCTATCGCCGTATCGCAAAGCTCGAAGACGCTTCTCAAATCAGAGAAATCAAAGACGAGCTTCGGGATCGTTTTGGTGAAATGCCGGCGCCGACCAAGCGAATGATGGAGCTGGTTGAACTACGACTTGATGCTGCCGCCTGGCAGATTTCATCCATCACCTCTGACGCTCGATTCATCGTGTTGCATTACAGCAACCGTAGACAGATCGAACGACTTGCTAAAGTGAGTCGAGTGCCGGTAAGAATTGTCGATCGTAAAAAAGCCTATATTCCAACGAAAGACTTCAATATGAACTCGGATGCTGCGGGCACAAGCTGGTTGCAACTGGCACGCGCCGCTCTTCATATTGGAAAAGTCTAGGATGAATCAATCTAGGATCCGCGATGCCTCGGTCGTTCACTGGCAAGCATGATGACGGGCCGCTGCTATACCGGTGGGGACGCTCATATCCCCCTTATCCACCTGCCGCAAAGGCACAGCCGCGGTCATGACGACTGTACCGACTATGAGGGCGACCTAGAAAGAATTACTTGATTCATTCGATCAAGGGATCTGCAGCGAGAAGACGGAGAAAAGGGAAAGCTACGGTTTGAAAACGACGAGAATGCAAGGGCAAGCCTTTCACCACCGCAGCGATCGCCCCAGCTCATCGGTCATCCGCCGAACCATACAGGCAGAATCATGCGTTGCTTTCAGCTTTTAATCATCTTCACGTTTCTTGGATCGCAGCTTTCCATTACCGCGCAGGAATGGCATTCGATCGCGACCCATGGAATCATCATCGAAGAAACCACCAAAAGTCAAAACACTCAATTCCTGCCGACGTCACCTGGTGAGGTCGTGATATGGAGCGACGAAGCCTCGGTAATTCGTGAACTGCAGCGAGATCATGGGGTTGTTTATCCCACTGACACTTTCTCCATTTCTCAAAGCCCAGCGAACGGTAAAGGGGTCTGGATGGAGCAGCGGTACACAAGCCGCCGCCCGATTCTCTACATGGACTCGGGGAACGAGGATCGCTGGTCTAGTTACAACTCGGGATCCCATCAGCCAATCAATCCATCCTGGTCTCAGCAAGGTTCAAACCACCCAGTCCCGACCGAGCAAGTGACTGTCCAGTCACTTGAATCACAATACTCACCCATGGTCGCTAATCGTGCTTCTAATATCATGGAGATTGGCGTGATTCCATGGATGATGCAACTGGAGCAACGCAAGAACGCTTGGCTGTCACGCAGATTCGGACGATAACTCCAAGATTGCCGCAAAACACAAAGTACCTTGCTTGAACTGGGTCAGTCGCAATCGAACGATTCGCAGGGATAAACCGACCCAAACGCGACTCAATGCAATGCTTCGTAGGAATCAGCGATTTGCTGCGCGATGGCCAAAGACGAAGTTGCTGCGGGAGATGGAGCGTTGAGAACGTGAATCGCCCGATGAGAAGGAACGATCAGAAAATCATCGTAAAGCTCACCAGCCGGTGTCACCGCCTGCGCCCTCACACCAGCTCGTCCAGGAATCAGATCGCTAGATTGAATCGAAGGAATCAAGTGCTGCAGAGCGCGAACAAACGCTCGTTTACTAAGCGATCGGTGCATCTCGGCTAGCCCCATCTTCCAATGCCTGGCCGCCAATTTCTGAAACCCGCTAAAGGCTAAATTCTCCATTAGGTCGTTCGCCTGAATTTGTGTCCACCGGTAACCGGTTCGCGAGAGCGCAAAAACGGCGTTCGGGCCGCACTCAACACCTCCGTCGATCATTCGCGTGAAATGGACTCCCAAAAAGGGAAAAGACGGATCGGGAACGGGATAAATTAAATTTCGACAAAGCTGCTCACGCCCAGGTGCCAACTCGTAGTACTCACCGCGAAATGGAACGACTTTCAAATCGGTATGCCCACCCGCCATGCGGCAGACTCGATCGCTGTATAACCCGGCGCAATTGATCATTCCACCGCATAAAATTTTTTGACCAGATGGGTCCTTTAGCTCGACACCACTCCCGGCAGCTTCAATACGAGAAACCTTGAAACCCAATCTCAGTTCGCCCTTCATATCGCGGAACAATTCCGCCATCTTCTCACACACGGCTCGATAATTAACGATACCCGTTCCCGGAACATGGAGAGCTGCGACACCCGCAGCAGCCGGCTCCAACTCCTTCAATGCTTGGCGATCGATCTTATCGTAAAAAACACCATTGGCTGACGCTCTCTCGGCAATTCTCTCGAGCCGTTCAAGTTCGCTTGCATTGGTTGCAACCACAACCTTTCCACATCGATCCCAAGCAATGTGGTGCTCGTCACAAAACGCCTCCATCATCTCCTTTCCAACACGACAGTGGCGAGATTTATCAGAGCCAGGCTTGTAGTAGATACCCGAGTGTAAAACGCCAGAGTTGTGACCAGTTTGGTGTGCTGCGACCCGACCTTCGGTCTCGACCACACAAATACGGAGTTCTCGGTGTCTTTGCTTGAGTGTCAGTGCTGCCGCAACACCGACGATTCCTCCACCGATTATTGCGAGATCAAATCTTTCCATCACGCAGCTCTTTCCGGCAGTCTGAATTTGACAAGAATGCAACATCCCAACGCGAGACGACGAACTCTAAGGCAGCGAAACGCAGTCCATCACTCCACGACCGAGAATCTTTTAAAAGCCAACGGCGAATCACTCGAGAAAAACCAAGGAATGTCTCCACAACCTGCGCCGAGAGATACCTATTTCACAATGCCGTCATCGATCGATCAAGGGACGTTTCCGACGAATCACCGAAGATCATTTCGGCTTGGTTCGCTATACTACTTCACTCTTAAACGTGTCTGCACTATTGGAAATCACTCGTAGCGTTGCAATGATCAACACACATCCAAGCCCCTTAGCCGTAATGATCCTACGCAAATCCACTTTATCGACACCGCCTTGGTTGATAGTCGCGATCGGCATATTGTTCGGTCTATGCACTTTCAACTCACCAAACAGTTCGGCACAAACGCCGAATTCAATCTTCGCGTCTGCAAAGCCCCCGCTATCACGCGACCAAACCAGTCGCCCACCGAATATTATTTACGTCATGGCGGACGACCTCGGATATGGAGATCTGTCCTGCTACGGACAGAAAGTACTTCAGACACCTAATCTTGATCGCATGGCTGCGGAAGGCATGAGATTTACCGACCACTATGCTGGTCACACCGTCTGCCGACCATCTCGACTCGTGCTGTGGACCGGCAAGCATGTTGGACACACCGGACTCATCGGAAACCGAGCGATGAACCTTTCTGGCATGGAGAAGACCGTCGCACAGCGTTTGCAAGATGCCGGTTATGCAACCGGTGGAATCGGAAAATGGGCGCTCGGCAACGTCGAGCAACCGAGCGAGATTGAAAACCCAGGGCATCCCAACGCCAACGGATTTCAATCATGGTTTGGCTACATGAACCAAGGGAACGCGCATAATTTTTTCCCTCCGTTTCTATGGGACAGTAAGACACAGGTTTTCTACCCCGGCAATGTACTCAGTGTTCATCCCAATGCTCGAGGACGAGTATCATCGAAACAGACAACGTATTCACATGATCAGATGACGGAAGCGGCATTTCGTTTCATTCGATCGAACCACCAAAAACCATTCCTGCTGCACATGCATTGGACCATCCCGCACGCGAATAATGAAGGCGGTCGAGTCAATGGAGATGGGATGGAGATTCCAGAGTACGGCGAATACGCCTCTCGCGATTGGCCCAATCCAGAAAAAGGTTTCGCAGCAATGATCGCCCGAATGGATCGCGATATGGGAAGACTGTTTTCACTACTCAAAGAACTTGATGTCGATGAGAACACGATTGTCTTTTTCACCTCTGACAATGGACCTCACCGAGAAGGCGGTCACGACCATGAGTTCTTTGACTCCAACGGTCCACTAAAGGGTTTCAAACGATCCATGCATGACGGCGGAATTCGCGTCCCTTTGATTGCACGGTGGCCCGGAAAGATACAAGCTGGCAGTATCAGTGGTCATCCATCCGCTTTTTGGGATTATCTTCCGACGGCTTGTGAACTCGCGGGTATTCCCCTTCACGCAGCCGACTCAAAGGAGATTGATGGAATTTCCTACGTCCCCACTTTATTGGGGAATCACGATCAACAGCAAAAGCACCCGTATCTCTACTGGGCCAGTTCCGAGGGCGAAACGTCAGTGGGTGTTCGCGTTGACCACTGGAAACTAGTCCAGTATCGCCCCAAAAAGAAAGACACCCAAGACGATCAGCCGGATTGGCGTCTATACGATCTCCGAACGGACATCGGCGAAAACGACAATCTTGCAAGCGCCCAGCCAATGGTCGTCGAACAAATCATTGGATTGCTCGAGGCAGACGGATTGGACTAATGATGAATGTAGACGCGTCACTCCGACGCCCGCTTCGTGGGTAAATCCAAAACTCAACCATCCGGCCTCATCATCGGCCAATTACCGTCATCACCGTTTCCCTGAGGAAATCGTTGGCCTTTCATCACGAATCAAAGCGGCAGGCGGCGACGACAGAACCACCCAAGGTTTCTCGCTGGTTACAAAAAGGTTTTCATCGATTCCTTGAGTCTTACCTTCGGAAACACTTTGATGGAGTAGGAATTTCGGCGGCCTCGCTGCTGCACCTAGAATCGGCGCTAAGTTTTTCGTGTGACAAAACAACCAACGACAACAATATCGCTGAGGCTCCACCTGTCCCGCTAATTGTGTACGCGAATCATCCAAGCTGGTGGGATCCGATGATCGCGCAGTTTCTAAACCGGAATCTACTACCCGGCTATCAGTTTTACGCGCCGATTGACGCCGATGCACTGGAAAACTATCGCGTCCTGAAACAACTCGGATTCTACGGAGTTCAACAGGGAACGATCGAAGGCGTGAAAAACTTTCTTCGCCAAAGCGAAGCGATTGCCAATCAAGGGAAAACCGCTATCTGGATCACCCCCGAAGGGCGATTCACCGATTCTCGAGACCACTCCGCCAATTGGATGCCCGGCCTGGCGCACCTTTGTCAAAATTTGCGCAGCGGATTCGCAATTCCGGTCGCTCTGGAATACACCTTCTGGAATGAATCGCGACCGGTTTGCCTTGCTTCGATCGGGGAAGTTCACCCCATCGAAGAACTTAAACATTTAAATAAAGCACAATGCGGCCAAAAACTGTCGGAGAGTCTTCGGGGAGCACAAGATCATCTTCGCGACCTTGCCGTGGCTCGAAATCCTGAGGCATTTGAATTTCTGATCAGCGGAAAAAC
>JADHOA010000087.1 GCA_016779185.1 Rubripirellula sp. | reverse complement strand
CCAAAGTAATCGCCGCGATGCTTTTGGCGCTGACAAGTGTCTTGGGGGGAGATAACAGAATACGGCTTCGTGCCGATTCTCCAGTCGTTGATTTGGCCCTCGACGCACAGAAGCGAGTGGTAAAGATCTACGGAGCCGGTGGTCTCTCTGGTCTCGAAGCCTACCAGAGTGGATTCATTGTCTCACCGGATGGACACATTGCAACCGCTTGGAGCTATGTCTTGGACGTTGAGCCGATTGTCTTACTAAACGATGGGCGGCGATTCGAAGCAGAGATTGTCGGATTTGAGCCATCATTGGAACTAGCCGTTTTAAAAATTGAAGCCAGTGAATTGCCTTACTTCCAAATTCCAGAGGATTCGCAAAAACAGTGGGGCGATCCGGTTCTCGCGGTTAGCAACCTTTTCAACATTGCGACAGGCGATGAGCCAGCCAGCGTGATGCAAGGGACAATTGCGGCGGTTTCCAAGTTGAATGCACGAAATGGAACCTTCAAAACCCCCTACACCGGTCCCGTGTACGTCTTGGATTTGATCGCCAACAATCCCGGTGCTGCAGGTGGTGCGTTGGTCGACTCTACCGGTGCTCTGGTCGGGATGCTCGGCAAAGAACTTCGTGATGCCCAAACAGGTGTTTGGCTAAACTATGCAATTCCTTCATCGGAAACGCGAACCATCATTGGCGACATCATTGCCGGCCGTCTGACAACCAAAATGGCAAGCGATCAGCCATTGCTGCCGCGAGAGCAATCTCATCAAGCAAACACTCTCGGTATGACACTTGTCCCGGACGTTTTGGAGTCTACGCCGGCTTACGTGGATTCACTTCTGCGTGATGGCCCTGCTTGGCGAGCCGGACTAAGACCGGATGACTTGATTTTGCTGATCGATGGAAAGCGGGTCGAAAGTCAACGTGTGATGCGTCAGGTTCTGCGAACGATTGATCGTCGGGATGATGTGCCAATAACGGTGCAACGTGGCAGTCAAATTATTCCGGTGACCGTTCGCCCCTAATGGTTCAGGCCTAATGGTTTGGGCCAAGCCGATACCCATGCGTTTGAACGCTTTGGCTCGTCTGCCAGAATTGTTCAGTCGGACCGGACAATGAATTGGCCTGAGCATTTAAAAAACCCAGTGCTAAATAATCAATTTTACGAAAGACGAAGGTGCTCGCGATGCGAGAGCAACGGGCGAAAAACCTAGCGCAACTTGTAGTGGTGGCAACTCTTGCGTTGGTGTCCATCCTAGGCGGCGGAGCACTTTTGGCGCAGGAAAATGCGGGGCGACAGGACAACTCGGGTAGATTGGTCACACCGTCCGATTCTCTCAGTGGCTCACTGCCAGCGAGTGACAACGGGTCTGCGACCACCAACCTGTCTACCAGTGGCGTGCGGCAAACGACCGAGTATCAACAAGCAATGGCGGTGGCGGTTCGAACCGCTGCCGCGCGTTGCCTCGAATCAGTGGTCTCTATCGAGGTCATTGGAGCGATCGGTAGCGGCGAGGGAGAGGTGGAGCGAGATGCTCCGGGTTCGGGAGTGATCGTTGGCAAGGAAGGCTATATCCTTGCATCAAGTTTGGTCTCTGCAAGACCGAGCGCCAGTTTGATCGTGGTCCTAGGAACGGGTGAACGGTATGCTGCCAAGGTGATCGCCAAGGATGAGCACCGGGATCTTGTGCTATTAAAAATCGATGCCCCCAACGACCTTAAGGCACTCGACTTAGCCGAAGCGTCTGCAGGGGTAGTTGGTCAGACCGTGATCGCAGTGGGACGATATGGTGGGGATCGCTCACCGCTGGTGAGTCGCGGAATTCTAAGTGCGGAGCAGCGATTAGATGGAATCGCATTACAGTGCGACGCGAGAGTTTCTCCCTCTTTCTACGGTGGGCCGCTAATCGATCTCTATGGTCGCACGCTGGGAGTCTTGATTCCGGCAGTGGCGGAGGGAGGAGCAGAGTCTTCGACCGACTGGTACGATTCGGGAATCGCCTTTGCAATCCCGACCGACGTGATTGCAAACAAACTCGAGCGAATGAAGCGGGGCGAAGAGATAAAGCGAGGGATGATAGGTATTGTTGCCCGTTCAAGTGATCCATATTCCGATGGAACGGAAATCGCCGCCGTTCGTCGGCGTAGCCCAGCAGAACAAGCGGGGTTGTTGCCCGGGGATGAAGTGATCAGTGTTGCCGGTTTAAAGGTTCGTCGGCAGCTAGAGATTCGCCAAGCACTTGGACCTTACGATGCCGGAGAAACGATTTCGATCGGCTTTCGTCGAGGCGAAATCACCCAAGCCGTCGATGTGACTTTAGCGTCTACCATTCCTCCGCTCGAACCCCAGCGTCTCGGATTGATCCTGTCTGAACAGGAAGCGGTAGAGAGAGCGAAGCAAGCAGGCAACACGGCGCAAAACGGCAGTGCCGAGGCAGAGCAGGATCCGACTTTATCGCCAGAGACACTCGCGAATGAAGGATCACCAAAAGAGGTTGAGGCAAAGACCAAGTCAGTCAGCCTTGTGATTGACGCCATCATTCCCACGACACCTGCTGATGGCGTTTTCATACGCGGTGATCAACTAGTTTCCGTCAACGGTGCGTTGATAAGCGATGGTGATTCACTGCGCCGGCTACTGATTTCAGCCAACCCCAAGGACACGCTAGCGATCACCGTGATACGCAATGGATCGTCAGTAGACCTGCAGGTGACAACCCAGACGATCGCGGATGAAGCGTTGACCCGTTACCCTCGTGGATGGGGTGGCGGCGATGTAACGTCTCAAGAAACTACGGAGTTGAATAACGATGAAAAAAAATCCAACCAAGAAAATGCTAAGGAGAAAAATCCCATCGCCTTGAATGCGGACGTCCAAAACCGCTGGGAAGTCAGTCAGTGGAAGCTACCTGAGGCTAGCAACGCAGCGGCAGTCGCGGCACCCAAGGATGTCATCGAAACGAACCGTTTGGGACTACTAATTTTGTTAATGAACCCAGGAGCCGGCGCACCGATCACGGCTTTGGAGGATTGGTTGGAATCGGCGAGGTCAAGCGGAGTGGTGGTGTGCGCGATTGCCCCAGAGGATCAGCAGCGATGGTTACCCAAAGAGGTGGACGTGATCGCGAGATTCGCGGCTTCGCTGGCTAAGCAATACTCGATTCACCCAGAATCGGTCGCAGTTGCGACCGCTGGTGCTTTGGCTGGGGGCGATGGCGACGCAGCCGATGCGATGGCATTGGCCGTGGCTCTGTCACAGAGACAACTCTTTCACGGTGCAGCAGTCTCGACAAAGACACAACCTCCTCGAATTCGCTTACTCGAAAATGAGGGACAAGGAAGCTTTCAATTGATGCTGTCGCTCTCACCCGCTGACGAGCTTCCCCAGTGGGCGCCACCGCTGAAGCGAGCGGGTTATCCGGTTGTGACCGGCGACGAAGTGGACCGTTTCAGCTTGTTAAGATGGGTGCGTCTCCTGCAAGTGCTTTAGCAAACCGCAACCGCCTTTCCAATTTTACTTTGTACGGCGGATAACCTTTTTGCATGGCGGATGCTGCGGATAGGGAGCATTGCAGGCGTCTTTTCGTCTTGGAGAAAGTGATGAATGCGATAAGATCAACGTCGCTGCGAGTTTCTTCCCATTCCAAAACAAATTAAGTCGATACCTTATGTTAGTTGCAGGTCAGATCTTACTCGGCCTCGTTCTTCTTGTGCTTGGTGGAGAACTACTGGTGCGAGGTGCCTGTGCGCTCGCAACCGCGTTTCGCATTTCCCCCTTGGTGATTGGCCTAACAGTGGTTGCATTTGGCACCAGCGCGCCGGAACTTGGGGTAAGTTTGCAAGCGGCATTAACCGGGAACGCAGATGTCGCGATTGGAAACGTGGTTGGCAGCAATATTGTCAATATTCTGCTTGTCCTAGGGGCATCGGCGATGATCGCCCCGCTGCTTGTCTCGCGTCAACTCATTCGCATCGATGTTCCCTTGATGATCCTATCTGCGATTGGAATGTGGGTCGCCGCACTTGATGGCGTGATTAGTCGAGTGGAGGGAGCAATCATGTTCGCTTCACTGGTTGGATATTTGGCCTACAGCATTCGCGCGAGTCGTCGCGAGAACGACGCGGTGCCCAATGAATCCAGCGACGCTTCAAGTCAGGGGACCGCTGGCCTGCGGATGATTATTCACATTGTTTTTTTCATCGCAGGACTCGCATTGTTGTCGGTCGGCTCCAGATTTTTGGTTGACGGAGCGATTGCGGTAGCCTCAAGCCTGGGTGTGAGCCAATTAGTGATTGGCTTGACTGTCGTTGCCATCGGAACCAGCTTGCCGGAAGTGGTGACCTCGATGGTGGCGAGTTATCGCGGTCAGCGGGACATTGCTGTGGGAAATGTTGTCGGCAGTAACCTATTCAACATTTGCTGTGTCTGCGGACTGACGGGCATTTTTGCTCCGGACGGAATTCCCATTGAACAGCAAGCACTCCATGTTGAACTTCCCATCATGGTCGCAGTGTCAGTGATTTGTTTTCCGATTTTTTGGGTGGGCGGAGCGATCAAGCGGTTCGAGGGTGCACTTTTCTTGACCTACTTTGTTCTATTCACGGTCTTTTTGGTGGTCTCGTCGACGAGACCTGAACAAGAAACACAGGTTGGACGATACATTTTGATGCTAGTCGTGCCTCTGACGATCATCGTGTTAGCGTTCTCGTTTTGGGATGGCAAGCGAAAAGCCGCCGAACGACAAGGTACTCAGGACAACGAGATCTAGGCAGTGCTGGAGAGCTTAGCGGGTCTGGAGAAATGGCCAATCGGGGGGCAAGCAAGAAAGAACTCCGCGGGAATCCCCCCATTAGGACTTTCCAACAACGTAGCACTACGCTATCTTCCGCAATCTTCACAACCTAAATACGGATCGTTTTCAAGACAAAGTCAGGCTGGACGGATGACAAAGGCTAAGGGTAAGACCAAGATTAAGACCCACAAAGGGACCAAGAAGCGTTTCCGCCTCTCCGCTAAAGGCAAGGCGATGCATCGCAGTAGTGGCACAAGTCACCTCGCGCAGGCTGTCTCTAGCAAGCGAAGACGAAATCTTCGAGGAACCAGTTCACTGGATACTTGCATGGAGCCGACTATCCACGCTGCTCTGAATGGTCATAGCTACTAAGAATATAGCTAGCTCGAGAGTTCTCTCGATGGGTTACAAACCGGTGACATACAATTCGTTGTCCGGTGATAGATAAGGCGTTCACTCCTTTGACGACTCACGGTAGTCCACAAGGAAACGCTAATGAGTGTGCGGTGTTTTTAAAGATCCAACAGGGAATCCTTATTCCAGCCGTCTGGGTTTGAACTTGGCAGTGGAGACACGAATCTCCGTTCCAAGACCTGAGACCGGTTAAACCAATTATCGAAACGTTGAGGAGCAAATCATGCGTACCACCAGTGGAGTGGCTCGTAACCGATCAAAAAATCGTCTATTTAAACGCGCTAAGGGATTCCGAGGCGGTCGTGGTAAACTGACGAGAACCGTCAAAGAGACTTTGCTCCGCAGCGGCGCGTATGCCTTTCGCGACCGCCGTCGCAAGAAACGCGAATTTCGACGTCTTTGGATCATTCGTATCAGTGCAGCGGTTCAGCAGCACGAACTGCGTTACAGCGAGTTCATCCATGGTCTAAAATTGGCCAACGTAGAACTGGACCGTAAAACGCTCTCCGAAATGGCGATTCACGATCCAGCCGGATTCAAAGCGGTTTGCGATCAAGTCAAAGAGTCGTTGGCAACTGGCGCTGCATCTTAATGCGGGCAGCGTGTTGCTAGAATCAGGTCAATCCTTGGGACCGATTCTCCGATCAGATCAAACGGAAGAAGGGTCCTTGTGACCCTTTTTTTGTGCCGTTTCCTCTCTTCAACAGCCCCAACGCAAAGCCATGTCGCTTCAGGATTTCCTCTCATCACTCGACTCTTTGGTCGCCGATGCGTCTCGCGCCTTCGAGGCCTGTAGCGATGCAGATACGCTCGAAGAGGCTCGAGTCCAGTACCTTGGGCAAAAAAGCGGTGCCCTGCGAGATATTCAAAAGCAGATGGGTGGGATTGATCCGGCGGATCGAAAGACTGCCGGGATGCAGCTGAATCAGTCAAAGACTGCAATACAAGATGCTTTCAACGAAGCAAAGTCTCGGCTTGGGCAAAACGAAGATGGCGGAATCGATTCAACATTCGATCCGAGCCTCCCTGGACACCATCCGGTGCTTGGGCACGTTCATCCTATCACCCAAACCATCGAACATCTCATGGAGATCATGGGGCGAATGGGTTTCGAGGCTGCCGAGGGACCAGAGGTTGAAGACCCGTGGCACAATTTTGTCGCCCTGAATATCCCAGAAGATCATCCCGCAAGAGATCCACTGGACAACTTCTACCTGGCAACCGCCGGTAAAGGAAGCGTACCCGGCGAAGAAGGGTCACAGTTACTGCGCAGCCAAACCAGCACGGTGCAGATTCGGGTGATGGAAGACAAACAACCGCCGATTCGCGTGATTTCTTTGGGACGCGTCTACCGACCCGACGCACCCGACGCAACCCACTTTCCGATGTTCCATCAGATGGAAGGTTTGTTGGTTGATCGAAACGTCACCATGGCCAACCTAAAAACGGTGCTTCGCGTTTTTGCAGAGAACTACCTCGGAACCGATGTCGAGATTCGATTCCGACCATCCTTTTTTCCGTTCACAGAACCAAGTGTCGAGGTCGACTTTTACTGGAATGGTAACTGGGTGGAATTTGGCGGTGCGGGGATGGTAGATCCCAACGTGTTCGAGGCCGTTGGTTACGATCCAGATGAATACAGCGGATTCGCCTTTGGCTTGGGCGTTGAACGACTCTGCATGCGGCGTCATGGAATCACGGACATTCGTGATCTCTACAGCGGCGATCTCCGCTTTTTAAAGCAGTTCTAGGCAAGTAGCCGGTTTCTCAAAAATTGCTCGTCAGCTCCAATGGCTCAGCAGTCGGAACTAAGGGACCGTTGGGTGCAACACGCTGCCAGAAAACCTACGGCGTCTTCGATGACGAAAATGATTTGATGATCGCTCAGTGCTCGCCATTCTAATTAGGCTGAGACTCGCACGGCATCAAATTCAAATAGACGTTCCAGACGTGTCAAAGCGAGAACGTCTCGAACCGTTTTCGGCACGTTCCCCAAAATAAGGCTGATACCGCGACGACGAGCTTCGGTGTGGATTTTGATGAGTTCGTTAAGCCCAATGCTGGTGATCTTTTCGATCCACTGGAAATCAAGCATGACGTCCAGACAGCGACCTTGTGCCTGATTCTCATCCGCAAGGTCATTTAATTTTCCCGTGACATCAACACAGGAGCCAATCTGATTGAGGTGATCCTGCTCGAGAGTAATGATATTCTCAGTCGTCTCGGAAGGATTGCTCTGGTCCGGCACGGCGAATCTTTGCTCGTCTGTAGAGTCTGGAACACGGAGCCTGAGAACTGACGCCTCGAACCCCCAAACATCACACGAATGGTATCGCGACCAACACCTCTCCGCAACGAGAACGCAATTCTATCAGTGCTCTTCAGTCATTTAGGAGAAATAAACGCCCTTGTCGCTCGGTAAGGGAAGCTTTACCGAAAAGAAAAATCACGCGGAACGTTTTGCCTGGCGAATCATGGCAACAGGTACCGGCTTGGTTTGCGGCAAGCGTTGGGTGTCGCATTGTGACAAGAACACGCCCGAATAGCGACTGAGGCTATTTTTTTGCGCGGCAGACAAAGTAGACAACGTTAGCAATGACGATGGAGATCAACATGGCGACGGTATCCCAGAAGAGGATTGCTATGCAGGATTGCCTGCGACAATCGATTCAAAAATCAGTAGACGATTACTCTTTTGAAAGATCGGCCAGACTGACAGCAGGGTTCAGCATTTTGGCTTACTCAGCTAGTTGCCTCATCCACTGGGACGTTTCGTCACTGTAACTCGCATGATCGGAACCGACTCTTCGTCAATGACGCATGCGGAGCCGGGTGCCGGACTTGTATGCAGGCAGAGTTGACGTGAGAAAGAATGATCTGATTGCCAAACGAACCGGTCGCTCGCGACTGGGAGGGAGTGGTGCGAGCGACCGATTCGAAAAGGCTTTGTTAGACGCGAAACATGAGCGGCGTTTCAGGACTCTTACCGAACCGGCAAACATCAAATGGTTGCCGATGAGACAATCCGAGGGAAAGGGATTCGCTCGAGGAAAGAAAACGCAGCTTGGAGAAATGCGACCTAACGGCTAGGAGTTAACGATTATGGGGACGAAGACGGCGTACTTTAGCGACGACGAATTGCAACGGCATGGCTGCACATCACAACGCCCGTGGTCATCACTGCCAAACCGAGCCAGTTAGGCGGTTGCACTTTCTTTTTGGGCTCAGGGTGAACGGTCAGCAGTAGTGAAGTCATACTCGCTCGTGAGGCAACCTGCTCGGATTTCGAGAACCTCGCCAGAGCTCGCGTCGCCCCCTCACTAAGGACGAACGAATCAACCATTTGAAGTTGGATCCCCAACAGTAGAACAAGTCCACCTGCGAGGAAGTAGTTTTTCCAATGAAAAAACATTTCAGATCATCCTGCGATTTTTCGCTTAAGTTGATTGCGTTGCATTTAGGCTCGTCCTGCATTCCGATGGTGTTGCGAGGATGCCCGGTACGAGAAATGAATCGGCTTGCCGATCTGTTTTTTTTAACCACATGGATGAGAAACCTATCGCGATCGATATGACGATGTTTCCAGCGGGAACGATCGTGTCACTTGGTTCTGCGGCGCTAGCGTTGTTGGAGCGGGATTGCTCAGAATCTGGGACGCTCGCTGCTTTCCCTCAAGGTGATGCTACCGACCGTCTTGCCCGCAACTTTGATGCGCATCTTAGATCCGTACATTTCATCCGCAGCAAGCATTCGACGTGTGAAAGACTGCATTAGGAGCCATTGCAAATAACGGCTCGTCGTCTCAAACCACAGCCAAGACGGTTGTCGGAACTTTTCCGGGAAATTCTTCAAACCGAAAGAATCACACAAACACCGCGCATAATCTTTCGGTCGTGTGAATTAGGTCCACCAATGTGACGGCGTCGGCGATGGCACCGACAAAGCAGGAGGAAAAGCAGAATCGACGAATCAATCAAACAGAATCTGAGAAGAGCCTAGAGAGGACAATAGAGGCCAGAATCAATATCGAATCAGTCGTGGGGCAAAAGCAGCCAACCGTACTGAATCCAACGGATTACTGACGGGGAACAAAATTACTAAAAAATCCTTGGACAGATTCTTGCAGAGGATTCATCGCCGATTCACCCAGAAGGTGGGTTTGGTTGCTCTGCATAATCGCCGCAGCGACTGATTGATGATCCAACCAATCGTCTGGCTGGAACTCGCGAGTATCAACGTAGATTTCTTTAAGATTATTGGACAACTTGGGAACGAGATAAAAGCCATCATCACCTCGCACCACATGGTAGTGCGACGCAACGTACATCATGATGACACCGGTCAGGACGCCAAAGGCAAAGCGAGACACAACAATCCTCGATCAAGTCGTAATCAATGAAGACTCATACCGTAGTGAACTATACGCCTTTACCCGTTATTCCGGCAAGAGAAACCATTTTTCGTGGCAAATTGGCCAAATTTCTAGGTATTTAAGGACCGGTTAGTCCAGCTTCGCGAGCCACTCGCTGCCAAAAGAAACGATTCCCCGCCAACACTCTGGTAGGCAGCAGTTGTGGGACGAACCCGCTCTGGGATCTTGTCCGTTTTGATGCAGTCCCCTCCATACAAGCCGGTGACGCTCGCTTATACTCCTTTTATGAAATCAAATCGAAATCGAAAATCGGGCGGAAGAACATCGGTCAGCAAAAGCTCCGGCGGGAACAGCAGCTCAAAAAATGCGAGGAACAAAGCAGCCACGCCAACTAAATTGCGGATCATCGGCGGCGATCATCGTGGGAGGCTGATCGATTATCACGGCGCTGAATTTACCCGTCCGATGAAAGACAACATCCGAGAAAATCTGTTTAACATCCTCGGTCCAGCCATCCGCACGCGATTGGCTTTCGATCTTTTTGCTGGAACCGGAGCGTTGGCGTTTGAATCGCTCAGTCGCGGTGCGCGGTCTGCTGTCCTCGTCGAGCAAAACAGGCAGGCTGTTCAGTTCCTGAAAAAAACAAGCGAAACAATAGGTTTGGATGAACGCGTCACCATCATTCACGGCGATGCATTTCTGGCGGGTGCGGCGCAGTTGTCAGCCCCCGACGATGACACTCCTTGGGTGGTTTTCCTCTGTCCGCCCTACGCACTCTGGGATTCCATGCTGCCGGAGCTCAAGGGTCTAATTGCGAGGTTTTTTGAGCACGCTCCGATTGGCAGCGTCTTGGTTGCTGAGACGGAAAAAAGCTTTGACCCCGAGCGTCTACCCAAAGCGAACTGGGATTTTCGCGTCTATGGAAACACTCGATTAGGTTTTATAGAAAGCGAAGCCGTGTGCGGACTGCGACTGTAGGTGGACGACAAATGCGGCAAGACAGCCGGAACGGATCATGATTGATCGAAGCGGATGATTCTGCCTCGCCAAAGATTGACGATTGCCTGCAATGCTCGTGCTATGACGGATTCTCAGCTTGTCGGCGTTAGCGGGATCGAGTGGTTTTGGTCGCACCAAAAAATCAAGGAACATTTGACTGCTTGGTTAACCGATGTACTGCGAAGATGAGTCGCTGCTATCGCATTTTTCATCACCCACCGAGGAATGCGATAAGGAATGCGACAAAATAGCTTCGGCCGAATCGATCACTCGTGTTCCGATGGACTAACATGGAACCAAGTCGATCGGAAAAACGTATCACTGAAAACACGTTTGATCATTGCCTTTACCTTGGAATCATCATGTTACTCCGGCAGTCCCTCTCAGACAAAGTGATTTACCGAGCGATTCTTTCGTCACTGGCAATGGCGTTTCTGTTCGTGGGGCAAACCATCGCGCAAGAACCATCAGACGAGGACGTTTCGTTACCCCCGAGCGATTCCATTACCTCTGAGCCGGCTGAGCCTCCCTCGGATGCGGAGCTAGCAGCGGCATCAACTTCCACGCCAAACGCAGCAGAGGGAACGCCGCAAGAGTTGCCCGAGGGTTATCAGGAAGAACTCGACCGCAGAATTCAGTTGTTCCGAGATTTAAGAATCGAGCTAGAGGACGCGATAACCAAGCAACGCGAAATCTACATTCGTTACGCCAACCGCGAGCAGTATGGCCCAGAATTCCGTCGTGCCTACTCGCAGCAACGCAACCGTGCTCGTGTGATGATGAGCAAGGTCTATGATGCCGCGTTGGATGTGCTGAGGATGGGATTCGATCAAGAAGCGATTACTTACATGGTGACGATGCTGCAACATCGCCACAGCATCGGGGTTTATGACAACGAAACGCTAGAAGGTGCTGCAAGGTTGATTGATGGCGGATCAAACCTGCAATACATGTTCGAAATTGCTGCTCGCTCGGCAATCGTTTGCGGTCAATTCGACATGGCAAAGCAATTGTATGAAGCGTTGCCCAATGAAGACCAAAAGGAGGTGGATTTACGACTGGAATTCACACTCGAAGACCTCAAACAAGAATTTGAAATCGAGCGTAAGAAACGTGAAGCCGAGTTCGAGGCGGATAACCTACCTCGCGTTCAATTCAAGACAACTCAGGGTGACTTTGTTGTTGAATTGTTCCTCGATCAAGCTCCCTCCGCGGTTGCTCACTTTATCCGCTTGGTGGAAGAGGGCTTCTATGATGGCAAGGATTTCTTTCAGGTAATCGAGCATCTACTGGCGTTGGCGGGTGATCCAGATTTTGAGCCAGGCGATCCAAGTGTGCGATTTTTAGTGGATGAGCATCAGCGACCCGATGCCCGCTCTGGCATGCGAGGGTCCTTGGTAATGGCGAAGGTACCTCGTGAAGGTGAATCAGAAGAAAACTTTTACCCTAACTCCGCCTCCAATCAATTCGCCATCCTTCTAACCCCGATCGTCAACGCCCAAAAAGATCAGACCGTTTTTGGTTCGGTGATCGAAGGCATGGAGACCATCTCTCGTCTGAATCGCGTCGATCCGCATCAAGAAAAAAAGAAGGGTGAAGAGCAGGTGCCCTCGGATAGCATTATAGAGTCAACATTATTGAGACGCACTGATTCTCTTACAGATCCGATATACGTTATTTAGGGACGACCGAGAACACCGCAGGAACAAACTGCATCCGATTGGAAAACCAGCGGCAACAGCGAAA
>JADHOA010000086.1 GCA_016779185.1 Rubripirellula sp. | reverse complement strand
GCCAAAGGGTATTCGTGACGCTATTGCCGAAGTTGCAGTAGTTTTTACTGGTTTTTGCGGGCATTTTGCGTGGTTTTTCGTCAGTGTGCGATTGTTGGATATGAGGATTGCTGGTGAGTTTTTCGGTCGCAAAAGGCAGTTAGTTCAAGCCGACTGCAGCGGTGGGGAGAGCAACGTAGCATGGCATGAAAATGGTTGGCGAGAAAAACCCGAAAAACTTTCTGTTTTCGGGGGGCAAGAGCCGTTGACGAATACACAGTGGGGCCGTAAATTCTCCTCCTTGCTGCAGCAGAGAGTTGCAGCGGAGTCCAAAGACTCGCCAAGGATCGGGCTTGTCCGGCACCTTCGCTCTTACGTCGAGTGCCGTTCGTGATTGGTTCTTGTGTTGCCTTTTGGCTGATTCCCTCAACACTCTTTTGGGTATTTGATCTGTGTCTGCTGGAGCTAATGAAGTAATCCGGATTCGTATGGAAGCATATGATCATGCTGTCCTGGATCAGAGTGCCCAAGATATTGTTGATACCGCAAAGCGAACCCACAGTCGGGTTCATGGTCCTATTCCGTTGCCGACTCGCATTGAGCGGTACACCGTTTTGTCTGGGCCGTTTGTGAATAAGAAGTCGCGGCAGCAGTATGAGATCAGGACCCACAAGCGTTTGATTGATATCGTTCAGGCAACTGCCAAGACGATCGAAGAATTGAATAAGTTGAGTCTCCCAGCCGGCGTTGATATTAAGATCAAGGCTTCCGCTCGGTAGGGCGGGTGAGTTTTAGGTTTCAGTGGCTCGGAGGTTTTAGCCTGCTGCTGGTTTGCAGTAGGTCGTTGAATCGCAAAAGACTACTGGTGGTTTCCGGATGATCGGAAGTCCAGTCGATAACCTCGGTTGTATTCAGGGGTAGCTGCTCCGAGAGGGGTGGTGGTTTCTGAAGGTCGCTGGTTCGGCTTGGCAGGCTCAAAATCCAACACGAATGACGGGCGTCCTGTTTAAAGTTCAGGGCGAGGTGATAGATATGACACCATCAATTCTCGGCCGTAAAGTCGGGATGACACAGATTTACCTCGAAGACGGTCGGGTCGTGCCTGTGACTGTGATTCAGGCTGGTCCGTGTCATGTTTTGCAGGTCCGGAGTCAGGATAGGGATGGCTATGAAGCGATCCAGTTGGGTTTTGAGGACAAGCCTCGGCGTTTAGCGGCAAGGGCTGAGCGGGGGCATGTTGCTTCTCTAGAGAGTAAGCGTTCAAAGCAGCGTGCTGCTGCAGGTGTCGAGGCCGTTGAGAAGGCCGGTTGTGAGCCTCAGCGGTTTGTTCGTGAGTTCCGCGGTTCGTCGGATCTTCAGGTTGGTGCGTCGGTCACCGTAGAGCAGTTCGATGGCGTTGCTCGTGTTGACGTTGTGGGGACCAGTAAAGGGCGTGGCTACGCCGGTGTGATGAAGCGTCACAATTTCTCTGGTCAGCGAGCGACTCACGGTGTCAAGAAGGTTCACCGGCACGCTGGCGGTACAGGCTGTAGTGCGTCACCAAGTCGTGTCTTTAAGGGGCGGCGAATGGCGGGGCAGTATGGGAATACTCGTACGACCTCTCGTAATCTTGAGTTGGTTCGGGTTGATGCGGAGAATAATCTCCTGCTTGTGCGCGGTGCGGTTCCTGGGCCGAATGGCGGTTTTGTTAGTGTCTGTGAAACGAACAAGTTAGGTTAGGGGATCATGGCCACTTTGCCTGTATATGATGAAGCCGGCGTAGAAGTCGGTACTTATGAGATTGACACTGCACAGATTGCAGATCGTGTTAACAAGCAGTTGTTGCATGATGCGGTTGTGATGTATCAAGCGAATCAGCGCCAGGGTACACACTGTGCGAAGACGCGTGGCGAGGTTGCTGGGTCGACCAAGAAATTGTATCGCCAAAAAGGTACGGGTAATGCTCGTGCGGGCGGTAAGCGAACGAATGTGCGGCGCGGCGGCGGCGTTGCCCGCACCATTAAGCCACGGGATTACAGTTATCGGCTTAATCGTAAGGCTGTTCGCTTGGCGACTCGAATGGCTATCCGTTCGAAGATCGACGATGGCGAGGTCGTTGTGGTTGATCAGTTGCCGTTCGACGAACCAAAGACTGCTCGGATGGTGAGCGTGCTGAAGGCGTTGGGCTTGGGCGGTATGACGACCTTGGTTGCGACTGCCGGTAACGATGGGGTTGTGTACAAGAGTGGTCGGAACATCGCCGGTGTGAGTGTTCAGCCAGTTAGGGAGTTGAATGCTTTGACGGTGTTGAAGCCCAAGCGAGTTTTGGTAACTCGTGAGGCGTTGGATCGGATTAAGGAAGGCACGTTCGCGACCGCTGAGTAGTGGTTGTTTGTGTTAGATACGTACAAGATTAAAGATAAGTACCGATGACAAGGATAAAACCCCCGGTCGACTCAGGTAGTAGTCTCGAGTTGGAATCGCATCAGATTTTGCTGCGACCGCTTGTGACTGAAAAGGGAGTTCACCGAGCATCTCGGAATAACCAGTACGCGTTTGAGATACATCGCGAAGCTACCAAGCTTGATGTGAAGCGTGCGGTTGAGGAGTTGTTCGGGGTTAAGGTGGAGAAGGTTCGCACTCAGACCCGCAAGGGCAAGATGCGTCGTTATCGGTTCCGGTTTGGACGGACCTCCGACTGGAAGAAGGCGATCGTTCAGTTGCATGAAGATCACCGAATCGACTTCTTTTAGCGGATTGATGTCGCAGGTTTAGTGCTTGCGGAGTTGGATTTAATACGGTTACCCAATAAGACAAAACAGATATGGGCATTCGAGTCTACAAGCCGACAAGCGCTGGGCGACGTAACGCGTCTGTTAGCGACTTTGCCGAGTTGACTCCGGGTTACAAGCCTGAGAAGTCGTTGCTTCGGCCGAAACGCAAGACCGGTGGTCGGAACAACCAGGGCAAGATCACTGCGCGGCATCGTGGTGGTGGCCACAAGCAGATGTATCGCATCGTTGACTTTCGTCGCGTTAAGGACGGAGTGGATGCGGTTGTGAGTTCGGTCCAGTATGATCCAAATCGAACGGCACGTATCGCATTGTTGCACTATAGTGATGGCGAAAAGTCGTATGTGGTGGCACCTGCGGGCGTGAAAGCGGGCGATAAGCTGAGTAATGGTCCAGATGCACCGCCAGTGGTTGGTAATTGTCTGCCTTTAAAGAATATTCCGTTGGGCACCTCGGTTTGTTGTATCGAGTTGCGAGCGGGTCGCGGGGCTGTACTTTGTCGCTCTGCCGGTACTCAGGCAACACTGATGGCTCGAGAAGCCGATTGGGCGCAGTTGTCCCTGCCGAGCGGTGAGGTTCGACGTGTTCCCAGTAAATGCCGTGCGACCATCGGGCAAGTTGGTAATAGCGATCACATGAATGTTCGGCTTGGTAAAGCAGGTCGCGCACGCTGGCTGGGTCGGCGTCCCCATGTTCGCGGTACCGCCATGAACCCGGTCGATCACCCACACGGTGGTGGTGAGGGTCGAACCAAGGGTGGTCGCCATCCGGTAAGCCCGCAGGGTAAGAGTGCGAAGGGTGGTTCAACGCGTCAGAAGCGTAAGCCAAGTAACAGTTCAATCGTGCGTCGGCGTAAGAGTCGTCGTTACGGGCAGTTAAAACTGCACTAGAGACAAGTTGAATCGGGTGGCGGTCATTCCAGAGGCCCGATTCGAACAACCTAATAGATGTTCCCAAACCGGTTAACGTAGTATTCATGAGCCGTAGTAGCAAGAAAGGCCCTTTCGTCGATCCGAAGCTTTACTTCAAAGTTCAAAAGCAGGCAGAGACGGGTGGCAACGAACCGATCAAAACGTGGGCGAGGGCCTGCACGATCGTTCCTGAATTTGTGAACGTAACGTTCATGGTTCACGACGGACGCAAGCATGTGAAGGTGCTCGTCACCGAGGATATGGTTGGACATAAGTTGGGCGAGTTTGCTCCGACGCGAACGTTCAAGGGGCACAGCGGAAAGGGCAAGAAGTAATTCTTGGATTGACCAATGGCAAAGTTCAACGCAAAACACAGAAATGCGCGAATTAGCGCGAGAAAAGTACGGCCTTTGGCGGATATCGTTCGCGGTATGTACGCTGATGAAGCTTTGGATACGCTCAAGTATCAGCCACAGCGTGGTGCGAGGATGCTTGAGAAAGTGATTCAGAGTGCGGTCGGTAACGCACAGGATCCTGATCAGAACTCGGGAAAGAGCCATCGAATCGAAGAGTTGGTGGTAACCGAGGTTTGTATCGACGGTGGATCAATGTTTAAACGCGTCAGGCCTCGGGCAAGAGGTAGCGCGTTCATGATAAAAAAGCGTAGCAGCCACATTCGTGTCGGTTTGACGCCGATTGATGAACTGTAGGTATTGCTGTTATCGCGTGAGCGGTAAGGTTGAGTCACACGAACTGAAGATTGTACTCCAAAAGACAACGAGTCCCTGATGGGTCAAAAAGTCAATCCAATCGCCTTTCGTACTGGTGTTACCCGTGGTTGGTCCAGTCGTTGGTATGCATCGAAGCAGGATTTTGCTGAGTTGCTAGTCGAAGACCGGAAGTTGCGGAACTTCATTAACAATCATCCCAAGAAATCGCAGTACAAAAGTGCTGGGATCGATCGGATTGAGATTGAGCGGACTCGTGATGAAGTCCGCGTGATGATGTACGTCGCACGTCCTGGCCTGATCATTGGGAAACGCGGTCAAGAAATCGAGATTCTGCAATCTGAATTGCAAAACTTGATTGGGCGGCGAATAAATTTGAAAGTAGAAGAAGTGGGCCGGCCTGAGTTGCAAGCTCAGTTGGTCGCTATCGACATCGCACAACAACTTGCCAAGCGGTCAAGTTTCCGACGAACGATGAAGCGTGCGTTGGAACAGACCATGGAAGCTGGTGCTAAGGGCATCAAGGTTCAGTTGGCTGGACGTTTAGGTGGAGCCGAGATGGCTCGCCGAGAGAAACAGATTGCGGGCTCCATCCCGTTGAGCACGCTGCAAGCAAAAATTGATTACGGGTTCACTGAAGCGATGACGCCACAGGGGCACATCGGGATTCAGGTCTGGATAAACCAAGGAACATACGGAGACGACACCGATGGCGTTGATGCCCAAGCGGGTCAAGCATCGAAAAAGCCAAAGAGGTCGCATAAGAGGTAACGCGACACGCGGCAATAAGGTCGTCTTTGGTGACTACGGACTCCAGTCGCTTGATGCGGGTTGGGTCAAAGCCACGACGATTGAAGCTGGTCGTATCGCTGCTCAGCAATACGTCCGCGGCGAAGGAAAACTGTACATTCGAATCTTCCCAGACAAGTCGGTTTCGAGCACTCCGCTTGAAACAAGGATGGGTAAGGGTAAGGGTGAGCCAGATTTCTGGGCGGCGGTTGTAAAGCCTGGCACGATCCTCTACGAACTCGGCGGCGTGACGGAGCAGCAAGCGAAAGTTTGTTTTGCCCGTCTAGCGAGCAAGTTACCGGTCAAAGTGCGTTTCGTTGAGAGACGCAAGGTGTAGGGATTGACTGGGATGCGCATTGGCGTTTTCCCCGTCTTCACTAGTTACAGCCACAATCGGCAAAAAGTAGACGAGAGAAATGAGTACGAACACTGAACTTCGCGAGATGAGTGACGAGCAGTTGGATGCGACCTCCAAAGAGGCATCGCAAACTTTGTTTCGGCTGCGTTTTCAATCGCAGTCGGAGCGACTGAACACTCCAAGTGAAATTCGCAAGAACCGCCGCTTGATTGCGCGAATCAAAACGATTCAGCGAGAGAGAACTTTGGCGGCAAAGTAGGTGAACTGCTTGGTGCAGTTTGCTGGTGAGATGAGATATTTGAACACACTGAATCAACTCGGAACTGAATTCCATGCCGAAACGCGTTGTTTCCGGAATTGTGACTGGCGATAAGATGAGCAAGACACGTCGTGTCGAGATCAATCGATTAGTCAAGCACCCGAAGTACAAAAAATATGTCCGTCAACGAACGGTTTGCTACGCACACGATGAGGAGAATGTCTCCGGTGCGGGCGATCGTGTTGAAATCATTGAGTCACCGCCATTGAGCAAGCTGAAGCGTTGGCGTCTCGTTCGTGTTCTCGAGAAGAGCACAGACGTTGACTTGGCAGCGCTCCGGGCAGCGAGAAAAGTCGCTGCCGAAGCCGAAGCGGCTGAGCAAGGTGAATCGGGCAAAGAGTGAGGATTGGTTCCGGTGGGTCGGTAGGTGATCTGCCAGATACGTTTGATGAGTTGGGAGCGGGATTAGCGAGAGTGGCTCGCAGGTTTCTCGGCCCAGTCAACCACGGCGTCAAGCCTTTTGAAGTAACGATACAGAAATGATTCAACAAGAAACCCGACTCAATGTCGCTGACAACACCGGAGCACGAGAAGTGATGTGCATCAAGGTGCTTGGAGGTAGTAGGCGTCGCGTTGCTGGTCTCGGTGATGTGATTGTTTGCTCGGTCAAGAGCGTGATTCCGGGAAGTGATATTAAGAAGAAGTCAGTGGTTCGAGCAGTAATTGTTCGAACCAAGCAGCCGACTCGTCGTCCGGATGGAAGTTACATCAAGTTCGACAGTAACGCGGTTGTGATAATCGACAAGGACAAGTCGCCTCGTGGAACGCGTATTTTCGGTGCGGTAGCACGGGAACTTCGTGATCGAAGTTTCATGAAAATCGTTAGCTTGGCGAATGAAGTAGTTTGAGGATTGCTGGTTTAGGCCGGCAGCAGTGAAGTAATAAAAACAAAAGTGTTCCATCGTTTATAGCAGTTCAACACGATGAAGTTTCGCATTGATGACGAAGTTCAGGTGATTGCAGGGGCCGATATCGGTCGCCGTGGCAAGATTCTGAAGATCGACCGAGAAAAGAATAAGGTTGTCGTGGAGGGTATCGCGCGAGTGTGGAAACACGTTCGTCGCAGTCAGAAAAACCCTCAGGGTGGACGCCTTAATAAAGAGATGCCGATCAATGCCAGCAATGTGATGTTGGTTGATCCTTCCACCGGACAACCGACACGAATCGGCGTTCGTTACCTCGAAGACGGTAGCAAAGAGCGTTATGCGAAGAAGAGCGGTGCGAGTTTGGGCCTAATCGCTCCAGCACGTGCTGCCTACGCCTCCAAAAAATAATTGATTGACGACCGCCAGAAGTTGCGGAACCTAACCTATGTCCAAACCAAGATTACAAGCCCGTTACGAGGAAACCATTCGCCAGGCGATGGTTGAGAAGTACGGTTATAAGAATTCGCACCAGATTCCTCGAATCGAAAAGATTACGTTGAATATGGGTGTGGGTAGTGCCATCGGCGACAAGAAGATTCTCGATTTCGCGGTCGATGCAATGACCCAGATGTCGGGACAAAAGCCAGTTGTCACCATCGCGCGTAAGTCCATCGCTAACTTTCGCCTCCGTGAGGGCATGCCGATCGGATGCATGGTGACCATGCGGCGGCAGCGGATGTACGAGTTTCTTGATCGCCTCGTGGCGATCGTGCTTCCTCGTGTTCGTGACTTTCGCGGGATCAGCCGAAAGGCGTTTGATGGCAATGGGAATTACACGCTCGGATTGACCGAGCAACTGGTTTTTCCAGAATTGAACCCAGACAAATTCACACGCCCCCAAGGGATGAATATCACGATTGTGACTTCAGCCAAGACGAATGATGAGGCGCGTGATTTGCTTGAACTGCTCGGTATGCCGTTCAAGCAGTTACCAAAGAAAACGGATGCGGCGTAGGCCGGTTGTATACGACGCAATTCACTAACAACGACCAGATAACCGAAAGTCACCCCGTGGCAAGTAAATCGAAAATCGCTAAGGCCAACCGACCGCCAAAGTTTAGCTCCCGAAAAGAGAATCGCTGCAAGTTTTGCGGACGACCTCGATCGGTTTATCGCAAGTTTGGCTTGTGTCGAATTTGTTTTCGTGAAAACGCGAACCTTGGTTTAATCCCAGGCGTTCGTAAGGCTAGTTGGTGAGAATCGAAGGAATTAGGGGAGCTGTACTATCATGATGACTGACCCAATTGCCGATATGCTCACTCGCATCCGCAACGCGGTAAGTGTAGAGAAGCCATTCGTTGACATTCCATCCAGCCGCTTTAAACGCGGAATCGCTGACGTTCTCAAGCGTGAGGGATTTATCTGGGATTGGAAAGAAGTTGATGAAGAGAATCCATCGGCCACATTACGTTTAGAACTTAAATACGGTCCAAATGGCGAGAGAGTGATTCAAAGCATTCGTCGCGTCAGCAAGCCGGGCCGTCGCCTCTACAGCCGAGGAAAGGAACTAAAGCCAGTTCTCGGTGGTTTAGGTATCAGTATCATTAGCTCGAGCAAGGGCGTGATAAGTGATCGCGAGGCGCGGAGAGAAAATATCGGTGGCGAAGTACTGTGCGAGGTCGCCTAATTAGGCTGACTGGTTTGGACAGTGTTAGATCTGCTGAAACAACCTTGAATGAATCGAAGCAAGTGAAATGAGCCGTATTGGAAAGAAACCTATACCGATCGCTGATGGGGCGAAAGTGACGATCAATGGTCGAGTGATCGACGTTGAGGGTCCTAAAGGTAAAGACTCGTACGAGCATCGTCCTGAAGTCACAGTGCGACTTGATGAAGAGACCAATGCAGTATTGGTCGAGCGAGATAACGAGGAGCGAGCGTCGCGTGAATTTCACGGACTAACTCGTGCTCTCGTCGCCAATATGATCGAAGGTGTGACCAAAGGTTACGAGAAGAAGCTAGAGATTGTCGGCGTAGGTTATTTGGCTGCGATTTCCGGTGACACCCTACAGGTTCGTGCTGGTTTTGCCAACGAATTGCACGTGAAAATTCCGAGCGATTTGGATGTCACTTGTCCCGATCAAACGCACGTGGTGGTGCAGGGTTGTAATAAGCAAAAAGTAGGACAGTTCGCAGCAGAAGTTCGAGCTCTCCGGAAGCCAGAGCCTTACAAGGGCAAGGGTGTGCGTTACCAAGGTGAACAGGTCAAGATCAAGCCTGGTAAGTCAGCATCCAAATAGTTTAGTTAGCCGCGGCGGGCAACGCCGAACCAGCCGACCGGAGACCTTGGGTGGTTTCAATACGGCTCGGACGCCTGCTGCGAGCAGAGCGAGACAAAGCATACAGATACAGAGATTTCCTACGGTAGACAGATGGACAAGAACAAGAAGATACAAAAGAGGCGGCTGCGTCGTCGCTTTCAAGTTCGCAACAAGGTGCGGGGGTCATCTGATCAGCCGCGTTTGTGCGTCTTTCGGTCTCTCAAGCATTTTAGCTGCCAATTGGTAGACGACGAAGCTGGCAAGACGCTTGTCAGTGCAAGTACGCGAGACAAGTCGCTTCGCGAGCAGTTCTCTGCGACAGGGAATTGCGATGCGGCGGCACTTGTCGGGAAAGCGATCGCCGAGAAGGCTACCGCCTCGGGAATTCAGACCGTAAAGTTTGATCGTGGTCACAATCGTTTCCACGGCAGAGTCAAGTCATTCGCTGAAGCCGCTCGTGAGGGCGGGCTTCAGTTTTAGTTAGAACAATCCATTAACAGCCTCTAATCGAGGGTTAGTACCATTAGTAACGGATCACGCAAACAACGGACCAACGAGCCCGAGGGTCTCGGCGACGGCTTGCTCGACCGCGTCATCAAAATCAAACGATGTGCGGCAGTGGTAAAGGGCGGTCGCCGCTTCAGTTTCGCTGCAATGGTAGTCGTCGGAGACGGTAAAGGCCGTATCGGCTGCGGTTACGGCAAGGCCAACGAAGTTCCGCCGAGTGTTCAGAAGGCACAAAAGCAGGCGAGCCGCGGCATGATCGCTGTACCGATAGTCGAAGGTAGCATCCCCCATCAAGTATGGGGTCATTATGGGGCCGCCAAGGTGTTACTGATTCCAGCCGGGGCTGGTACGGGTATCATCGCCGGTGAAGCCGTTCGATCGGTATGCGAAGCGACAGGGATTCACGATATCCTCACCAAATCGTACGGAACAAACAATCCAGTGACCTTGGTGAAAGCAACCATCGACGCGTTGTCGAAATTGAGAACAGTTGAGCAGGTTGCTGCTCTACGAGGCATGAGCATTGAAGAGCTCACTGTTTAATAGACCTTAGCGTCTAGCGTTTTGTGTGGCATTTGCCATCTATCAAAAATACAGATTCAAAATAGTTTTAGTCGGTCGCAATCATGAACTTGAACGATGTCCATCGCGGCATTCAAAAGAACCGCAAGCGAAAGCGAATTGGCCGAGGTCCAGGCAGCGGCCATGGAAAAACCGCTGGTCGAGGACACAAGGGCCACAAGAGCCGTAGCGGTTATAGTCGCAAGCCTAACTTCCAAGGCGGTGCGATGCCGATGTTCCGTCGTATTCCCAAGCGTGGATTCAATAATCGTTGGGCTGTGACCGTCTTTGCAGTAAACGTTGGCCAGTTGAACGATGCATTTGATGACGGTGCAGAAGTCACTCTCGAGGCTCTCGCCGCGAAAGACCTTGCCAAAGGTAACTTCGACGAGGTTAAGATTCTTGGCGACGGTGAGTTGAGCAAGAAACTCAATATTTCCGCTCATCGATTCAGTAAATCGGCTGAAGAAAAAATTGCGGCAGCAGGTGGTACGATCAATAAGTTGGTAGCAAAGCTTAGCCCGGCTGAGCGAGTTGCTCAGTTGAAGGCCGCATCAGAAGCTAACTAACCGTTGTCCGGTGGGGTTCACCTTCTGTACCACAATTGATCGGTTTCAGGTTTCATCCTGAAGGGCGGCAGGTGCAGATCAAGAGTTTGAGATTATCCGTTCAGGTCTGAGCTGATGTCGATGAGCTTAAGTCCTTGAATAGGCCCAAGGATGCAGGGTTGAGTCACCTGACACCTTGGCGAGTACCGGTGCCAAGAAGTCGTTTGCGGCGGTATCGAGCCAACAATGTTAATTGCTGGGCTTGGAACACCTATCGCTGAATTCTTTTGCAGTGGGTACACTTTGGGGCGGAAGAAGACACGGGTGTTTTCTAAGGCCCTGTGGTCTTGGTTAGATCAAGCTTCCACATCATATTACTTCACTAATTACTTTGGTTTCGACTTCGCCTCCTCTGTATTGCACGGGCGATGAACGTTAGAAGACGGACCTGAAACATGTTCGAGAAGCTCCGCATCATTTTCTCCATTCCGGAACTTCGGAAAAAGATTCTCCTTACCATTGGATTATTAGCCGTCTACCGAATCGGCTTTCACATTCCACTGCCAATGGTGGCAACGAACCTTGCTGATGAAGGTGGGGCGACGGCAGAATTTTTTGAGAAGGTTGCCGTTTTTTCTGCGAGCGATTTGCGTCAAGCAACCATCTTCGGCCTAGGTATCATGCCGTATATTTCTGCTTCGATTATCTTTCAGTTATTAGGTAGCGTTTACAAGCCGCTCGAAGAATTGAAGAAAGAGGGTGAGGCGGGGCGAAAAAAACTCAACGAGTACACTCGTTATTTGACCGTACTGATATGTGTCGTTCAAAGTTACATGTACATGAAGTTCATGTTAATGAGCGGTGGTGAAGCGGGTTATGGCAACATCAATCCGAACTTTTTGAATGGCGCTGGAGACGGGCTATTCTTTGGGTGGCAGGTGGTCGCTGTTCTGGTGATGACGTGTGGAACGGTCTTCTTGATGTGGCTTGGTGAGCAGATTGACGAGTACGGTATCGGCAATGGTATCAGTTTGCTGATTATGGCAGGTATTCTCGCTCAAATGCCGAAGGCTCTGTTCGAGTTAATCGGTAATATGAAGACGGAACTTACTGGTTTGAGTCGCGGACAGATTGGTATCGAAACGCTTGTGCTTTTGGTGGTGCTGTTTGTTGGCGTGGTGTTCGGAGTGGTTTTCATTACTCTCGGCCAGAGAAAGATCCCAACACAGTCCGCCAAGTTCACTCGCGGCAGGCGTGTGTATGGCGGGACGCGGCAGTACCTCCCGCTTCGAATTAACCAAGCAGGTGTGATGCCAATCATCTTCGCTAGTAGCTTGTTGATCATTCCTGGCATGTTACTGGGCGGTTTGGCTGGCATGTTCGAGAGCGATAGCTCAATGTTTGGCTTCTTAAACTACCTTGGGTTAACGTTGAATGATCAAGGATCGTTCTTCTTTAACTTCATGTATGTCGTCATGATTTTCTTCTTCTGCTATTTCTGGACGGCTATCACTTTCAATCCGAAGGAAATGTCAGATAATCTCCGCGACAGTGGAACCTTTATCCCCGGGTATCGACCTGGGAAGCGAACGACGGACTATCTTGAGAAGGTGATGGTTCGTATCACCTATGTCGGTGCTGCCTTCTTGTCGATCGTTGCGATTGTTCCAACTGTGGTCTACGGATCACTTGGTGTACCGTACTCGATCGCCG
>JADHOA010000085.1 GCA_016779185.1 Rubripirellula sp. | reverse complement strand
ATCGTTCATGCCAAGGAACCTCGAGATGAGCCTGACCGATTAAAAATACTGGAACGTGCAGGCCAAATGTATGACATGATGCATCTGGCTTTGGAAACCGATTCGACGCGTTTCATAACTTATTACGAAACGGGAATGAATGCGGTACCGTCAATCCCAGGAGTCAACGCGGATTACCATATGCTAAGTCATCATGGAAAAGAGCCCTCGAAAATTGAACAACTGACCATCGTTGAATCAGAAATGATCAAAGTGTTCGCCAATTTCATTCGAAAGCTCGAAGAATCCGAGGATCGTGGAGGAAGCTTGCTTGATCAAACGACTGTGCTATTCGGTTCCAACTTAGGAAACGCAAGTAGCCACGACACCAATAACTTGCCAATCCTGCTTGCTGGCGGAGGATATCACCATCAACAACACATCCCGTTTGATCAGCAGAACAATTATCCGCTTCCCAAACTTTATGTCACCATTCTGCAGCAACTTGGCCTAGAGATTGATCAATTTGCGGACACAACTGGCACCCTAGCGGGACTTTCGATCAAAAGTTGACATCGGCCGCGACCCAATTACACCGCTGGGATTTCCCAGCCATCACGGTACTCACGCCGCAACCATCGGTTAGCTTCTGGGTGATTTTCTATCTTCATCGCTTCAGAGTTCCACTCGAGTGTCTCGCCGCGATAACGGACGGCGATGTTACCTAGTAGCACCGCTTCGGTAAGCGGTCCGCCATACTCAAAACCATCGCTTGGCTGCTTACCACTCAAAATACCATCGATCCAGCCGTGGTAATGGTTTTCACCCGAAACGATTTCGACTTTCGTATCGGGGTAGGTTTTCAGCTGTCCAACATGCGGCAAAACGACACTGCCGTTTTGACCCACAAACAGAGATCCACTTCGCGGCAACGATTCGTTAGCCGGCAAGTGCGTGCCGCCAATACTTGGAAGCCGACCACCGTCGTACCATGTGATTTCAAGCTCTTCTGCCTCGGTCCATTTTGTTCCAGGGAACCGATAACGCACCGTCGTCTGAGCCGGCCATACTTCGTCATTCATGCCCGAATGATCTGCGACGAATGACTTAGGTGCCTGGCGAATCTCAAGTGCTGTAAAGACGGGGTCCAAGATGTGACAACCAAAATCACCCAACGCACCATTCCCGAAATCTTGCCAGTCTCGCCAACCCCATGGATGATAAACTTTCCAATCGCCATATGGCCTCATGGCCGCGACACCAATCCAGCGATCCCAGTCGAGTGTTTTGGGTTCGACAACTGGATTCTTTGGTCGATCCAAGTGAAAGGATTTACCATGCCCAGTTGCGGCGCACCAACTATGCACTTGCTTGACTTTCCCAATCGCCCCACTCTGAATAAAACGAACTGCAGTTCGATAATACTCGTGCGAATGAATCTGATTTCCCAATCGAGTGATCACGTTCGACTTCTTGGCTTGCAGCGTCATTTGCCTCGCCTCCCATACGTTGTGCGTAAGAGGCTTTTGGCAGTAAACGTGTTTCCCCCGCCTCATCGCATCCAAACCAATCAAGGCATGCATATGGTCGGGCGTCGATACCGTAACCGCATCAACCCGATCGCCAAGATCAGCCAGTAAATCACGATAGTCCTGAACCACGGGGGCATCGGGGCTCAGCTTTCGAACCTTTTCGGTCCGAGACAGGTCGACGTCACAAAATCCAACAAACTGGCTGGCCTCGTGGCTCGCCATTTCACTGATATCAGACCAACCTTTTCCTTCACAACCGATACCGGCAAGCTGGACGCGTGAGTTTAAATTTTGGCCGCGAACAATGGCTGGAGCCGAAAATGCGGCAGCAGAAGTTGCTTGAATAAACTGTCGTCGATTGAAAACCATCAGCTAATCCCCATCTCTCGAATGCATTGAGTGACCTAAAACCACCATCAGTTTAACAGGGTCCTGAGCAGGCAGAGCGTTGCGACCGCCTTCAGCATTCGCATTAACCAACACAAAAAAAGCCCAGCTTCTCAAAGCTAGGCTTTCATGGAACAAAAATTCAAGGCTACTTACGAAACGCCTTATTGCACTCGCACTAGCTTCATGATTCGACCCGAGACATTCCAATCTTGAATATAGAGATTTCCGTCGGCATCCCAGTATGACCCGTGAGTGCCGCTGAAAACCCCTTCAATCCATTGATCCTGTGGAACGTTGTAGTTCCTACCTTTTCCTGGATCGGGATTGTGACCTAAGACCGCAACGATCGTATTTGATTTGTCCAATACGACCAGACGACCATGCAAATCAGGAACAGAAACATAATCGCCCTTAATCGCAACTGAGGTCGGCATCCCCAGACCGGTCACCACTTCGCCAATGAATTCACCATCGAGACTGTAATGAAGCAACCGGCCTTTTGGTTGATGATTTCGATCACAAATAAGGAGTCTGGCAGGCTCATACCTTGTATCAAGGGTCATTCCGTGAGCGGTATTAAACTCCTCCATCCCATTGCCCTTCTTACCAAAGTGCATCAGATACTTACCATCTTTATCAAACTTAAAGATGTGATTGGTCGCGTATCCGTTGGAAAGATAAATATCCCCATTCGCAGCGACGGTGATTGCCGTAGGGCTAAACTTGATGTTGCCCAACCCAGCTTCTTCGGGCAAAGGCAACTTCAGCACGACTTCGCCACTGTGTGCGTTGAACTTAATTCCTTCGGCAGCCTGATTTCGAGCACCGTAAACAAACTCGTGGTCACCTTCTTTGCGAATCTCAATGTCATGCAAATTCGTGTAATCACCACCCAAGTATGACTGAATGACTTGGCCTTCGGGAGAAAACACAAACACTCCCGCGTTTGCGCTGGTGTAGATATTCCCAGCCTCATCCACAACCACGCCGCCATGACACGGACCAATTGCCGAACTACCATCCGGCCGCAAACCCCAGCCAGGCACCGTATCAAAAGTCATCGCACCACTCCCCATTCTCACGGGACTTGGCAGATCTTTATCCGCCGCGTTCACAGCAGCGCAAGCGAATAAAGCAAGAAGCCCAACATGGGCAAGAACAAACAGCTTCTTCATTTGAACTCTTTTTCGAGGAGTACTGAAAAATCAAAACGATGAATTCAAGCAACAGCAGAGGCAAAGTGCGCAGGACGGCATCGCCGCGATTAAACCATTCAATCAGCGCCCGAGCCTATCCGATCAGACATATTTGATGAGCATCCGCTCAGGACACACATCCTCGCATCCGCTTAGGACACACAATTTCACATACAAACCGATCAACGCGTAAAAAGTGTGAATCAGATGTTGTTTAGTATCAACGTTTGCTAAGCCATTTTCAACTTATCGTCGCGAGATCCGACTCGGAAATAAATAATTACTGCGGAAGAAAATTCCGATGCCAGTTATCGATCACACCAACTACACAGCTCAGCCGCAAGCGAGCCGATTATTCGGCAGGTATCTCGTTCAACGTATAAAACGCCTGATGGTGCAACAACGACTCGCCATCTTGGGACAGCAAACCGCTTAAATCAAACTCATGCACATGCCCTTTTTGCAAACCATCAACGGTAATCAACGCTTCGTATCCATCCGACAAAATTTCCACACTCGTCACTCGGGGAATCGTCTGATCAACTTCTGGACTACCATATCCTTGCTGATAGACGTGCGTAAACGTCTGCAACCGATAATACTCCCTTTGCCTCGCAATCTCAGGGTCCACCGACTTGGTGAATCGAATTCGAAATCCGTTCGGTTCAGCTGTGATTTCGTGAATCTCGAACGGCATCACGCCGGTCCAATCCAATCGCTGTAGCGCGTACTGCCTTGGTCCTCGAACAGGCCAACCGCGATTGGTGCCGCCAAGCAAAAGATCTCCCTCTGGCGTGAATTGGCAGCACAGAATTCCAGTTGCCAATCCCTCACGAAACGGATAGCAAGCGCCCTGCCAAACGCCGTTTACCAGCTCTGTCGTCGCGCGCATCACAATACTAAGACTGAAATCGCCAACAAATATTTGGTCAGAGAACGGACCAAACTTCCCGCCCGTCCTGTCCACCATAAAGCCAGAGATGGATCGCCCCATTTTGATGTAGGGGAACACCACGGCATACGGCACTAATTCTTTCACACGGTCACGCTCTGCGGTAAGTCTTGAACGTGTATTGGGTTCGATCGGAGGATCACCTAGCTCTGGTGCCATCGCGTACCACTTTAAACTCGCAGGATGCCCCATAAAGCCACCCGGCTTCAAAACCTTTAGGCTACACGAACCATTCCATGGACCTTGGCTTTCCGCATAAAACATCACTCCGTGTTCATTCGGCCCAATGCCACAGGGGCTACGAATCCCGCCACAAACCGGAATCGTCTTGCCGTCGGGCGTTACTTTCACACACCAACCACGAAAGGGTACATCGCTGCTATAAGACTTTGACAAGCATAGCGCGACCCATAAATTACCGTCATCATCGGGTTTGGATCCAAAGGAAAACTCGTGATAATTACGGAACCCCCAAACATCACTGAGCGTTTGAAAATGATCCGCGCGACCGTCTCGATTCGCGTCGGTGATTTTCGTGACTTCTGTCTGCTGGGTGATGTAAAAGGCTTCATCGCGAAACGCTAAACCCATCACCTCATCGAGACCGGAGGCGAATGGGTGAAAGCTTGTTTTGGGATATTCGTCGAATGCACCATCGACAAGAAAGATATCACCGCGGCGAGTTCCCAGAGCAAGTTGACCGCTGGGCATCACCTCCATTGAACTGGTTTCGATCGCCAAATTTTCGGGCGTCGGAATCTCAACGATTCGATAATACTTCGACTCTTGCTCCGCAGTATTCCAGTATTCGCCAAGCTCTTGCGCAGTAAGCACGCCAGAGATCAACGAACACACGCTAGCCGCTACCAGAAGACATGCGAAGCGTTTTCCAGCAAAATCGGATTGATACTTTCGACTACCAAACATACTGAACCTCTATCTTGCTCTCACCGGCTGATGCATTCAATCGAAGCTGAACCTCACTCATCTCACCGGTGGGAACCACTTTTGCTTCCAGCATCGCTGGCGTGATGATTCGAACTCGCTGATCGATTAGGAATTGGTTCTCACTTAATTTTTGGATCTCCTTACCGGTAGCTATCCGAAATCTCAATCCTGAAACCTCTCTATCGGACTTCAACAGTACCTCTCGCTGCAACATCACAGCCGAGACAGTCCCATCACGATTACCGCTCGACGCATCCGAAACAACTCGATCGACAAAGTAATCCTCAACCTCGATATCTTGGAATCGATAAGTAAAAGCTGGCCGCTGCTGATCATCCAAGTGATATCCAGTAAACTGATGATCTGGCGGTCTCCCCTCATCGACTTCCCACGGCTGTGATTGACTATCAAGATCTGGACCGGCGGCCAGATTCCAAACATCCGGACTTAACGGCCGAACCCTGCCATGGCCTTGACCTCTCCAGACGCCACCGGGATCTGCGAATCCACCTTTCCACATCAATGCCAACCGCATTTGTTCGGCGTCAAAAGCAAGATTGAGTCCGAGCGGATATCCGACACCGATTCCTCGTTTACCGATATTCGGGTAACTTCTCCGCAACATTACCGCCTCACCTGAATCAGCCAATAATTCAATCGGCTCCACCTGCAGTCCGCGAGGAGTTGATGCCTGCCGACCTCGCTGAAGGTAATTCCATATCCCTGATATTTGCGTTTGTGCTGTTCCATCCATCATCTCTTTGCGAATGGATTGGCCTCCGGGCCAGAAAGATGGCATCACGGTATTGGGTCGAATCGACTGCGGAGAAAGCATGTACTGGTAAAACCATCCGGGTTGCAATCGTTCTGCCATCTCCGTCAGATCCAAAGCTGGCATCGTATCTGCACCTTGGTTCTGAAAGGTGTGGCAGGCAATACAATTCAAACCGCCACGACCAATCATCTCTGTCATGGCATCGCGCACCTCTTTTGTATCCTCGAGTTCGATCAGATCGTCTTCCATCGGATGATCGACGGAATGAAAGGCATCCAAGAGATACTCCACATTGTGCAGGCCGAACTGCGGCATTCTTGTCAACATGTAAGGACGTATTGAACGACCAGACACCAGCACTTGTCTCAACCATTTCGGATTCAGTTTTGCCCCCACCGAAGTCAGAGTTGGAGGAAGTCTCCCCTGCGGGCCAAGATTTTGATTCGTTGTCGTAAAGTAAAGATCAAGTGACTCTTCAACCCCGCCAACACCATCGCGATCGTGACACGAGATGCAACGAAGACTTTGCAGTGTCCACAAGATCTTGTCGGACTCACCTAATTCATCTCGTTGATGCTCAATCGCAAATTGAATCGCTTGACGATCCTGGTGTCGCATCTGGTAATCCGGGGAAATCGGATCACCGGTCGGTTCTTCGGCTAGGCAGCCCTTGCTGGGATCAAGTTGATCAAAACTAGTAAAAGTGCTCTCCGACTCCATGCCACCAATCGCATGACACTGATTGCAGTTCAGTTTTGCGAACCAAGTTCGACCTGTCGCGATGCGATTTACAGGGTGATTGTTCGCTGATGAACCGCCACTGCTACCGTTAGTCGCCGGCGTGGATCGATTGATCACAGAGGAACCTAGGGGCAACTTGTCAGCGGTGGTACTCGCTGAGACGGTGACCGGAAAGCTCAATAGATAAGAGGCAATGTCCTCCGCTTCCCAATGCGTAAGCGCCATGTTGGGCATTCGACCTGATGGACGAGCCTGAGTTGGATCTTCCAAAAATTGCGTAAGCGAATCGAGACTATATTTCGCGGAGAGATTACCAAGGGGATATTGCCGAATTAAATCGACCGGTGCCTCAAGGGACTCACGATGGATGTGAAGTGGATCATTCGAAAGATCAGGTGGCGTAGATTCCGTTGCAACATCAGACAAGCGATTTCTGTTTGCGATTGCTGAGTGGCATGCAACACATCCAACCGAGTGAAACGCCGTTTCGCCTCTTTTCTCTGCCTCGACACGGATTGCCTGCACATCGAATTCCTTCGTCTTGAGACTATCAAGAAAATCAACAATCAAGTCGGCAATTTCTAGCCGCTCCGTCGTGCTCATCCCTTTCATTAGATCTGGCATGACCGTCCCAGGTTTAGTCGTATGGGGATTCGCAATGAACCTTCGCAAATAGTCTGCACTCGACCTAGAAGAGACTTCCTTCAAATTGGGTGCCATCGGATTCACATGGGACGGCAGACCTGTGAGTCCAACGGAATTTCTCTCGTGACATTTCGCACAGCGATACTCATCCATCAGAGCCAAGCCTAATATCCGCTGTTGCTGATCGAGTGATGCCGAATCATTCGCCAACAGCGCCGGCTTTGAATTCTCGGCAGATCCAATCAATTGATAAAGATAGCTGACGAGGTCTAGAAAAGCCTGCCGGTCACCAAGCGAATCAGCAAGGCCCGAAGGCATCGCCGACTGACGACTCACTGCTTGGCTTATGATTTCATCCACAGATATCCGCAAGATAGAATACGGCGGCTCCAACTGCTGCAACAACAATTCTTGGTCGTTACTTTCAACCATTCGGCCGCTGTACTGTCGTCCGTCATCCGTCAGCACCTGCGTTGTCTGAAAAGACATCTCAATGGCAGCCGAAGGATCGAGCAGCGATTCAACAACGCTGGAATCTGACCTCTTCTCCTTCAACAGAGAAAGATTGGGGCCAAGCCAATGCTTCCCATCACCAGCTTTGCCACGGGAAAGGTTTCCTCTTGCATGACACTCCGTGCAACGTAATTGCTGCTGCGCGAAATAAATCGATCCCTGTACCGGATTACCGAGTTGCCTAGCCGCTTGGGCCAGCGTTTCATATCCCTCGCCGATCAATTGCGTGGTAAGCGTTAATTCTTCTGTCGGCGAACTATCTTGCGCGGACTGTGCACGACCATCAACTTCAGCCAAAGACATCGAGGCGAAAGGAAGAATCAAAATTGCGAAAATTGCACGCCAATCGGCGCAGCGTTGCTTTTGTTGCGGCTGTGCAGCTGTGTTCACCAAAAATCAACCTAATAGAGGGTTCACCGGAAGCGGCGAGATGGAAGATGCTGCTGGTGTTTGGTCGTTCAATTTGTTTGATACGACATCGAGTAGCTGAACCAATACCTGAGGTTCTTGCCGCGGTTGCGACGCCAGCAACAAGCCGCTAATTCTAAGAAGAAAACAAGCGTCTGTCATGCGACAGACACCATCACTTGGTTTGCAGAACCATGCATTGAATATCGACTGATTGCAAAACCTCTTCACTCATCAAGGCGATCCAAACAAACCAAATGGGATCAGACATTGGAACCCGCGAACGTTTCATAGATCTCAAGGCGGCCGAAGGGATCGAACGCACCTTCATCTTTAGGCTTCCCCTGCCCGGTTGCTCCCGCAATCAGGATTCGACGCCCTTGCTCGTAGAAACGAACATCTGTAATCCGAAACCCCGTTTTCAGAGTATGAAGTCGATTGCCGCTGTTCAAATCAAAGAAAGCGGCGTTCCAATCACCACCTCGCAAGCGGCCACCCATCACGAAAAACGGCAACGCCGGGTCAACGGCCAACGCTTCCATCAAACCTTCGCCTGATTCACCATCATGAGTCTGATCAAGCAAAATGGGCTTCTCAGACTCAAGACTCCACTTCTGCCATAACTGCTTCCCATTTCCTGCCATTGGGTCACGCATTGGCCCCATACCGGCAAGCAAAACAGATTCACCGTCGGGGGCAAACCGAATCGCGAAAATCCCGCCAAGATACGAATGACTTTTGATAATCCCCCAACTGGTAAAGTCGTTCGTTGTCCACTGATGGGTGAGTGCACCGCTATCGAGATCATAGACTCGCACTTCGCCCATCAAATTACCAGCCGCAACACGCTTTCCATCTGGACTGATTGTAACAGCCTGAACCGATGGAACATGGGGAAGATCATGCAATAGCGATCCTGTCGATACGTCGTAAATCCGCAGTGAGGGTTCGGTCTCTAACGCGGGCTCATACTTGTATCCACCGGCTAAATACTGCCCCGTAACCGATGCCAAACGAGCACGATCGGCAGAAACGGCGAGATCCCAAGACCAGAACTGATGGGCTTTTTCATTTCGAATCTCGCTTTGATTGGCAACATCAAACCAAATAATCCTGCCATCATAGCCCGCTGAAACCAAAACGTTTTCAGACACCCACTCAACGGAACTTGCGTAACTTTCGTGCGAGTAAAGCTTGACCGACTCCCCGGTCTCAATCTCAGTCAAATAGACTCCATCCATTGCCGCCGAAACGACGCGTTTTTCGTCAGGACTAATCGCAGCAGAAAGCACTCCACTGGAAACCTTTAATTCCTTGATCCGTTTGGGTTCGAGTTTCTCTTGATTCATGTAATTCATACCAGCAACTCCTTAATCGGAGCAGCTTTTCCTTCGACGCGATGAAAGGTCGGAAGTCCAGGCAATTCGTATTCCTGATACGGATCAATTCCAAGAGCAGAAAAGATGGTCGCGAACAAATTGCGTTGGTCGACTCGACCCTCTGACACTTCAATTCCCAATGCATCCGTCGATCCGTGAACTACTCCACCACGAATACCACCGCCGGCCATCGCCAAACTCCAGGCATTCGGATAATGATCCCGCCCACGTGCATCGTTAAGCCAAGGCGTTCGTCCGAATTCACCCATCGCAATCACAAGCGTGTCATCTAACATTCCACGTTCCTCTAGATCGCTTACGAGTTGATAGAAAACATTATCGAGTTCGGGAACCAACATTTGATGCATCTCGTGCTGAAACACGTGATTATCCCAAGGCATACCGTTCGCAACCATCACAAACGTCGAGCCATTTTCAATTAAATGCCTCGCCTGCAATGCATGCTGTGCGAATGCACCACGTCCATAACGGTCTCGATCAGCTTCCGGTAATTGCGATAGATCAAACAGTGGTGCACAACTCATTAATCCATTGACTCGTTGAAAGGCAGCGTTGAACGATGCTGCGGATTCACTACGCTGATCATTTTCGTACTTGCGACTAAGAAACTTGCGCAACGCCTCACGATCTTGGTGATCGATATCACTGATAGAATCCAGTCGCTCCAAATTGGGAATTGAATAATCACCTCCGGCGCGAATGGGTCCGTATTCCGCACCCAACCAGCCAGCCCAATTACCTGCCTTGAATGACTTAAATTCATTTCCCTCGGGACAAGGATCCAGTAAGACAAACTGGGGAACGGGTGAATCCAATTGCCCCAATTGCTGCGCGATGACGGAACCCAAAATGGGGCGGGTAAAAGGTGGGCGAGGCGTGTCGCCACGCGTCAGTGCATCAATCCCCTGAAAATGCTCGCTGGGCTCTGTATTCATACTACGAATCACTGCAAGCTTTTCCATGATGCTCGCACATTTCGGCATCAGGGAACTAACATGAACTCCTGGGATTTGTGTCGGAATTGCACCAAAGGGGCCTCCGGTCTCTGTCCCCGCTTTGGGATCCCAAGTTTCAAATTGACTAGGGGCACCACAAAGCCAAAGTAGAATGCATTTCTTTGCTGACTTCTGAACACTTTCCGCAAACGCAGGAATGGAAAACAAGCCGCTAAAACTAGCAACAGACGCAGAAGCACTTGCCATGCTTCCTTGCAGAAACAGGCGTCGGTGGATTTCATGTTCAGGACTACCGCAACCAGATCTTTTCATTTCGAACATCTTATTTATCAGTGATTCAATCGAAACTCGGCACTGGTTAGTAATGACCAAACCACCTGCTGCATTGCCTGATCTAGTCTTTCGTTTCGCAAATCTAGGTATTGCATGACTTCCCTCAATTCCCATGCATCCGGATCTCGAGCAAATAATCTCTCAAATAACATCTTGATCTGCGATTCTCGTGATTCGATTTCTAGCAGACTTGGCACCAGATGCTCGGGCTGATCACTTGCCTGAATCAACTGCTCAAACTCTTTCGAGTTTGACAAAAACAGCGCATCCCGTACCGTTGATACATGATCCTTTGGCAACACATCGGGGAACTGTTCTCTAAAAACAGAAATAGCTTCTGTACTAGCGGAGCCCCGCAACGCGACAACCGCGGATCGAGCCATCTGCTCACCGGTTAGTGGTCGCTCCAAATACCAAGCAAAGGAAGCGGGATCTTCGAGTCCCGGCTTACGATAAGACGTTTGCTGATACGCTTGACTCCTAACGATTCCTCGCACTAAACGCCGCAAATCGTAATCAGAATCACGCGAATCTTGAGCCAGCCAATCAAGCAACTCAGGATGACTTGGCCGATGCATGCTGTCCATCTCATCAAATGGATGGACTAACCCCCGTCCCATCAGCAGCGCCCAAACGCGATTAACAAATGCGAGTGCAAGTCGCGGATGATCTTTCACCACTTCCTCTACAAACTTCTCACGTCGCGAGAACAGTGGCACCCGATCAACGATTGGCGAACGGTGTGATATGTAGAGTTCATCGGACTCCTTTTGTTCTTCACCTGCTGCAGGCCGATCTTCACTAACCGTCTCAGCCTCCAGAAAAGACAGGTAATTCGGAGTGCTGGAACCAGACAAATCAGCGAACTCGGAAAAACCGCCAATAGCGGATTCATTCACCGCTAAGGCGTCACCATTCTTTGCGTTCTTGCCCCGATTAAAAAACGCAACAAGCCCCCAATAATGGGCTTGCTTAATTTCATCCGCCATCATGTGATCATGACATTGTGCGCATTCTATCCGGACACCGAAAATGGAAGGTGAAATAGCTTCAGCAATTTTCTGAAAGTCATCGTTTCGTTCGTAGAGATACCAAACCGCACCTTTTGTACTCAAATCATTTGGTCGAGCTAACAAAATTTCTTGTACCACCTGACTCCATGGGCGACCTTCACGAATTGCAGCTTCAAGGTAGGCGCGCCATTGATTCTGATCACGTTGACGGTACTGATTCTCCGAAGCCCGACCCATCAACAGAGTGTCAAAGAGATCCGAAAAATGCTGGACAAAGTCTTCACTATCAAGCAGATGATCGATCAACTCTGTACGGTTGCGATCACCTGACAACCAACTCTCAAATTCGGCATGCGTGGGTATACGACCAGCAAGATCCAAGTACAGCCGGCGAAGAAAAACAGTGTCCTCGCATCTTGCCGAACCTTCTATCCCTCGCTGATCGTAACCTTGCTTCATGAACCGATCAATTGCGTCGCTTATTCGCTCGGAACTCGATGGTTCGCCAGCCTCCACTCCCACCAGAATCGGTTGCGATGCTGAAGATTGGCTCTCTCCATCCGATGCCTCTGTGATCCGCGGCGATAGGACATCAGCAC
>JADHOA010000084.1 GCA_016779185.1 Rubripirellula sp. | reverse complement strand
CCCGCGTATTCAGGATTTGGAAATCAATCTGTGAGGCGTTTTTTAGGTATTGATTCAAGGTGTTTTGATTCATCGGGACACCTTTGGCGAAGCAATAGAGTTGGGGTGAATATTCTTAGGTATTGATCTTTCAGCATCAGAATCTTGGTATCCATGGGGACATGCTGCTGCTGGTTGGGTCGATGCTTTTGGCTCGAACCGTATTGACGATAATCCTTCGATGACTTGAGTCATTGTTGATCCTCTGGCATCAAGTTTCGATTTTGTTGTTGAATTTGATTAGAGGTTCTTAGTCCCGCGATGGCTCTAATGACCTTTTCTGCACTGATGGGTTTTGCGACGACGGTCAATTGTTTCGAGAACTTTCTCGCATCACGCAATTCAGTCTCCGATGGACTTCCCAGAATCAATAGATCGCCGCCATGAATCGTCGATTCGCCGCTGGAGTCGCTGAGTGAGTCAATGAAATGGGTGATGCGAGACCTAGAATCCAATATCAGGATGTCTGCCGGATTGGTTCGCGCAAACGACGCGGCCTCTTTGAAATGATAGAACTCCGCGACCGTATAATCGGTGTTTGAAAATGCTTGCCGAATGGTTGATCGAATGCTAATGGAATCGGAGAGAACCACAGCTGTTTGAGTCATGCGTTGGTGACGAGCGTGGCCTGGTTGGTTAGCGTCGGTCTGGAGAGTTTTTGCGTTTCCAGTAACATCTTCGACTGCTGGGATGTTGTTTAGATCTGAGTCGGACTCGCACCACCTCGCCAATTTGACGGGGTTAACAATGAGAACCGATGTCCCTCGACCTGAGAGGGTGACACCAGTGATGTAGGGGTGACTTCTGATAAGGTTTGGTATAGGTCGTACGACCATCTCTTCAGGTCCAATCACTTCGTCCACCCAAAGATTAAACATCGGTGGGTGAGCTGCGTCGGAGTTGGATTCAGTTGCATCCTTTAGGTCAAGCAGTAGGTTTGCCGTGGGGGTGTTAGGTGTGTGTTTCTGTGTCGAAGGAAACCGCAGCGATGCCGCACTTGAATTTGCTTGCCCGGTACTAAGGACCGTGTGCATTGGCACGCCGTAGTTTTGCCCGTGATGGGTGAACACCACGACATGTTGAATCAAAGATGGGATAGGGACACGTAGACGAATCGTAGTTCCAAGGCCAGCTGTTGACGCAATATCGATCCATCCACGCATTTTTTCCAGGTCAGAGGCGACGACATCAAGGCCGATCCCTCTTCCGGCCACTGAACTGATATTGGATCGTGTCGTGAACCCTGGACGTAAAATGAGTTTCGATAATTCATCACGAGGTAGGATTTCTCCCGGATTCGCGAGGCCTAGTTGAATTGCTTTTCTTTGAATCGATTCAAAATTTAAGCCACGCCCATCATCTGAGACTTCGAATTGGAGCGTCTCGGGTGATGCGTGCACACGAATCGTTATCCTTCCGCGTGAGGGTTTTTCGCACTGTTTTCGCTGTCCGGGTGTTTCAATCCCATGGCAGACCGCGTTTCTAGTTACGTGGATTAATGCGTCGATCAGTGTTTGTTGTAAATGCGTTTCGAGTCTTTCTTGTTCACCGATGAACTCAAAATCAATTTCCTTGTTTTCTAATCTTGCCGTGTCGACCGCTAAACGGTGCAGTCGCTGGGCGAGACCGCGGAGCGGAGTCCTGCGTAGGGACGTTAATTCTCGACGAAAATCACTGATGAAGTTGGTGACGGCCGAGTTGCCTTCCAGAAGTGGTCGAGTTTGCAGATGTAGGGTTCGATGGATTTCGTGCAGGTCGTTTGCAATTTCAGCAGCGAACGAGGCGTCATCCAGTTCACCGAGATCCGTCAATTTCGCACCAAGGGATCGAACCTTGGATGCGGTCGTCGGAAGTTCACGGGTCAGCATCTGAAGGGACTGGATTTCAGTATCCCTGCGATTTCTTAGGATCACCAACTGAGCCAAGCTATCCATCAATCGGTTCAGTTTTTCGATTTCTACTCGCACCATGCCTTCGGTCGAATCGACGGTCGTCGAGGCGTTAAGGAGTCTTGGCGAGACTCGCTCCGGTTCATTCACCTGATGCGGAGGACTATCGGGCAGCAAAGGTGGCTGAATTGCGGCGCGAATTCGATCAATCGTCTTGTACAACTCCGTCGCTTTTGAATCGGTCGTGGGCGAACGATTTGAGCCGTAGGTTTCTTCGAGTTCATGGAGAAGCGAGGATAGTTCGACTAGACCAACACTCGCTGAAGCACCTTTGAGGTTATGTAGTTCTCGACAGATGAGTTGCTCTTCTGCGGGAGTGCTTACTTTTTGCGTTTCGAGCAAGGTGCGTTCGATGGCATTGACGCAATGTTGAGCGTCTTCGACGAAAGCCTCTTTTAATTCCGAGTCGAGGCTTTGAATTGTGGTGAATACCCGTTCCCAAACCTCGCTTGTCGACGTTTGTCGATCGCTGGATTTGATTTGTTGTGGGGTCTGTGGAGCAGAATCTCTTTCTTGGCCATTACTAGCCGCTAGGGACCGCTCGGCGATTGCCTGAGTCAATGGAGATAAAGATGAATCCGGTCGTTGCTGGTGGTTAGCAGCATCGGTACGAGAAACGCCTTCGGGTTTTTTAATGCGGGTGAAGTTTCCAGCAAGCGAAGATCGAGCAGGTTTTTGATCCATTGAAATTAGCTCCCCGCAGTGACGGTGGGAGGCTTCTCCAGTGTTGAATCGACCGTATGCGATTCAAAGTCCCTGGGTGAATGGATCTGATTAATGCATTCACTGAGACGTTCAATGGTTGCGAAAAGTTGCTCGTCAATTTGAGCGATCGATCTTGCAGACCAGTTAGTATTTTGAAGGTGATTGCGATTGTCACGTGCCTGATCAGAGATCGTTTCAATTTCTGCAAGGATTTCGTTCGCGAGTCCAATTTGGTTCTTTGCTAATGCGCAAATCGCCTCGATGTTTTTTCTGGGGTGTTGAGAGTCCGAGAGGAATTGCGACATCAATTCTAAGATGTTGAGGACTTTTTCCCGTTCAGCGTGTAGTTTCTCGCGATCGTTGTTTAAGCGAGCAGTGGCGTCTTGAATCGTGATCTCGATGAGATCTAGCAGAGCGGTGATTTCGCGAGATGCCTCACTCGCTTGGTCCGATAGTTTGCGAACTTCGTCTGCAACGAGTGCGAAGCCGCGACCTTGTTCACCTGCACGAATCGATTCGATGGAAGCATTTAAGGCTAGTAGATTCGTTCTAGCTGCTAGGTCACTGATGACGCCGACGATACCCGTTGCTTGTTTTGCCGGATCGGCTAGGTCCGATAGCTTACGTTCCGAGGATCTCGTTTCGCCTTCAAGAGTGGTAAGGCCGTTCTGAAGATTACTAATGCGATTGATAATGTCTTGTAGAGAATGCGTTGATTTTTCATTTTGCTTGAGCGCCGCGTCAGCATTCGAGTGAACCGACCCGATCACATCAGACAGTTGTTCAAGATAGGTGCTTGCTTTGACGATCGCGCAGCCCTGTGATTCGGTGTTCTCACTAAGCTGGTCGGATAGCGATTCAACCTGCACGGCAGCTTTACCGGCACGTTTGATGTGCTGTGACACACCGGAGGCCATGTGGGCGAGTTGACTGCGAACCTTGTCACTGGTGATCGGATCTTCGCCGACTGTCTCGGCGATCAATCCATGGATGTCGGTAAGTGCCCGCAACTGTTCTCGGTGCTTTCGATCAAGGTCGGCCCATTTCTCCGCAATGCGGGTTAAATCAAGCGAACATTCTGCAAACTCACGCAGACCCACCTGGTAGATGACCTTCGTATCGCCTGTGCTGAGGGAATCCTCAAGTAGTCGAATTCCTCTTCGGATACTCCGAGTCATTGAAGTGGTCGACCACGCAATACAGGCCGCGCCGATTGCCGTGAAAACGAAAACCTTGGTGGATGTTGTGGTGAAGTCGATCAACAGAGCAGCCATTAAAAATGCAATCGCTTGGATGCTGCTGGCAACAAAGAAATAGGTCTTGAGGTTCACTCGGTGCCTCCGTTTTCCGAGGATTCCGGCCTGATTGTTCTCGCATTGGTTGGATTCGACCGACCATGAAGCGGCTGATCACTAAGGTTCTGACTGCTTTGGCTTTGCGTGGGTTGCGGCTGGTGTTTTAGGTGATTGTTTTCGGATCCAAGTGTTTCCGGATTCGTGGACTTGGGTTGTGAAGGATCACGCCAACACATCTCAAGGGATTTTTCTGCGATCGTGTAGAGCTGCTCTGGAATCAAGAGATTGATCACTTTGCCGTCAACGATTGAAGTACCCAAGACTGGGTGTCGAGTCGACCGCGTCGCGCGTCTTTCATTCGGTAAGATGGAGTCGAGTGTGGATAGAGAGTCGACTTCGTCGATCGATATTGCCCACGAAGAGGATCCGTCAAGAACAAGCAAGTGATCACCCACTCCGGTTTGATCTATGGTTTGATCTCCCAGAATTCCACTAAGCGACAGAATTGGGATGAATTGGTTATTTCGTTCACAAATACCCAGCAGTCCGTCGCTGCTGTGGGGAATTTGCGTGATAGGTGGAGCGAGCGTTATCTCCAAAACTTTCATTGCCGGAATTGCGTACCATGACTTATCGCACCGGAACACAACGTAACGAAGCGTGGTGGAGTCTGTAAGCAAATTGCCGGTGACTCGTGCAATCGGTTGAATTGGGTTTGGAATTAGCATCGAGACGCCACCTCGTGGCATATTTCGAGAGGCGGTGGGAAAGCAATGGTTGTCGATTGATGATTAGACCCACGTTGTTGATTTTCAGAGTGAGCTTCAAGCAGCGAGGGCATTAGCATGGGTAGTGCTCCGTTTCCTGATTGAGTGCTCTACGAACTCGACTGCAAAATACTTGCTCCTCAATCGGTTTTTGAATGAGAAAATCCTCGTTGAGTCCACGACTGGAAAGGGATGCTGGTCCCTCTGCGGTAATGAATAAATGCGGGGTCTGTGAATTCAATTCGCAATCGCGTGCAATCTCTAAAATTAAATCCTGACCATCTTTGTCGGGCATTTGCAGGTCAAGAATGATCAGGTCAAAACGACGAATCAACGCTTCTTGATAGGCATCGATCGCGTTTGCCACCACAATCGTTTGGAATCCCAAAGCGTCAAGATATCGCCGCACGATCACTCGAAGCGTGCGGCAGTCATCAGCAACGAGAACGATTGGCGCTGTCATCTACTTGGGATTCAAAGGGGTAGGCTAAGTGTTGTGAGGCCGGTTTCTGTCTGTTGGATGGCGTTGACCATCTAATTGGTGGTAAGCCTTGCCGCAAGCCAGTTGCGTAGGCGCGCAAGAGTCCGTAGGAAGCGTGGGCTACGCTCTTATGAAGTCAAATGAAACTTGATGGTTTTGCGAAAGAAATACGATTTAGGAAAAGGTTTCGCTTTTGGTTGTTTCTCTACGTTGTTCCGGTTGTGGGGATTTTCCGCAAAGTTTTGGTTGTATCTTTAGAGAGCGAGAAGACGGACTTGACAGCGGTTTGAACGGTGGAGCGTGCCTCGGCGTGAACGCCACTCGGTTACCTACCCGACTGGTCGGGGCATGCGCGGACCAAGGGCCGTGTGCGCAGATCGGACGTTGTACCCAAGTGCTCACTTGTAGAGTGCTCCCTTGTACCTGTTGCCCTTTTTCCTGGTGGATTAGGACCTACCGATGGGGTGCTTGTTGGAACGGCTCACATCTATCAATTTATTGGCGGATCAAACGTGTCAAGGCTCCACCAACGCAATGACCTGTTAAGGATTGCCGACCCAATCCATCGATAAGCAGTACCGGTAAAAACTCATCTCATTTCGTACAACTCATTAGAATTGCCACCTGCGAGTGGCTTGGTGATTGTCTCATGAAATCCATGCAGCATTGGCAAATCAACCCTGAGATTACTTTTCTCAATCATGGATGCTTTGGTTCGGTGCCTCGAGTGGTTGCGAAAACCCAGGAAGGTTTACGTGAGTTGCTCGAGAGTGATCCCATCAGGTTTCTTGCACCCGAACGAGAGCTAGAGCCGAAGTTGGACGGTGTTCGTGAGCGGTTGGCGGATTTTGTTGGGGCAAGCCCATCCGATCTCGCATTCGTCAGGAATGCAACCGATGGAGTCAATGCGGTCTTACGCTCGATGCGGTTGCATCAGGGAGATGAGATTGTGATTACCAATCACGGCTACAACGCGTGTAACAATGTTGCGAGGTTTGTGGCAGAAAGATCGCAAGCAACGGTGCGCGTTGCCGAAGTTCCTTATCCGCTACGGGATTCACGCCAAGTTGTTGAGTCGATTAAGTCGGTCATGGGTGATCGGACAAAATTATTGCTGATTGATCATGTGACAAGTCCAACGGCGTTGGTATTTCCGATCGTTGAATTGATCGCCTTGGCGCGGGAATTCGACACGAGAATCATGGTGGATGGTGCGCATGCGTTGGGGATGTTGCCGCTGCAACTCGACGAGTGGGGTCCAGACTACTACACCGCCAATCACCATAAATGGCTATGTTCGCCAAAGGTCTCTGGTTTACTCTATGTCCGCCCCGAGTTGCAGGAAGATGTTTTCCCGACGGTGATTAGTCATCCTTACAATCGGGCAAGGCCAGGTCGATCAAGCTTCACCGCTTCTTTTGATTGGGTTGGGACCTACGATCCGACGCCGATCTTATCGATTCCCTCTGCGTTACATTTTCTAGGCCTCCCGCATCAAGATGGATTGATAGGGCATATGCGTGCAAACCGTTCTGCACTCTTAGCAGCGAGAGATTTGATTTGTGGTGCGATGGGATTAGATTCACCTGCTCCCGACGCGATGCTCGGTAGCATGCTATCGATACCGTTGCACTCGGTACCGGTGGATCAGGCAACCACGTTCCATGCTCGTCTAAGAAGCGAATTCAAGATCGAGGTGCCTGTTTTCGCTGGCCTCGGTGATTCTCAGAAGGTATGTGATTCACACGGACCCATTAACGCCGCAACATTGATGCGGATTTCGATGCAAGCTTATAACGAGATTTCGGATATTGAAAAATTAATTGACGCTTTATCCCGGTTGGGTGCGATCAATCACTGAACAGGATCCAGCTTGGCACTCGATCATGCGGCTTTGGTTCGTTCATCAGACGCATTGAGTTTGTTGTAGAGTGTTTTCAAGCTGACGCCGAGTTCTTCTGCCGCGGCAGGTTTATTGCCGTCGTTTCGCTCCAGTGCTCGTTCGATCGCAATCATCTCCATGGATCGTAGTGTCATAGGACCCGAGTCGCGAATTTCTTTTCGCAGTTGTCTTTTTGCAAAACCCATCGGCAGATCGGAGGGCTGGATCGGAAGTGCATCACAGAGCACCGAAGCATGTTCGATAACATTCGCGAGTTCACGAACGTTCCCGGGCCATTGGTGGCTTTTCAGGGCATCGATGGTTTCGTCGGAGAACAGTTGTTGGTCGTTGCCGTCACGTCGGTGGCGTCGAAGAAGGTGGAATGCAAGGGTCGGAATATCTTCGACGCGATCTCGAAGTGCCGGAACATGAATCTCGAAGGTGTTGACGCGGAACATTAGGTCTTCGCGGAATTCCCCTTCCTCGATCATGACTTCCAGATCTCTGTGGGTTGCACAGATCACTCGCACGTCAACTTTTACGATTTGGTTATCACCAAGGCGTCTAATTTCGCCGCTTTCCAGCACTCGCAATAATTTCGCCTGCATCGCTAGCGGGAGCTCGCCGATTTCATCGAGGAAAATCGTTCCACCATCTGCGACTTCAAAGAGTCCCGTGCGGGATTGGTCTGCTCCGGTGAAGGCGCCGCGACAATGACCAAATAACTCGCTTTCAATCAAGTTTTCCGGTAGGGCTCCGCAGTTGATCGATACCATTGGACCTTCGGATCGTAGGCTGGCCTGATGCACTGCTCGTGCTACCAATTCTTTTCCGCATCCGGTTTCTCCGCGGATCAGCACAGTGCTGTCTGTCGGTGCAACCTTTTGGATAAGGTGCTTAACCTGATCCATTGATGAGCTACTTCCAATCAATTCGGAATCGCCTTCGACGCGTTGAAGGCGGTGTTTGAGCGCGGCGAGTTGTTTCTTGAAGTACCTTCGCTCGTCAACTCGTCCCAAGGTGGCCGAGAGTTCAGATAGACGGCAAGGCTTGGTTAGGTATTCGAATGCTTGGTATCTAAGTGCTTCAATTGCCGTTTCTTGACTCGGTTTACCCGTGTAGATGATCGCTTCCACTTCAGGTCGGATTTCTTGCGCCTTGGCGACGACCTGGATGCCATTCATACCTGGCATGTCTAGGTCGACAATCATGCAGTCGAAGGGTTCTTTTTGGATCGCATCAATCGCCTCTAGGCCATTAGCACAGAGTACTACCGAGTGTCCCATGCGCGGGATTTCTAGTCGCATGATTTCACGAAGGCTTCTTTCGTCGTCAGCGAAGAGGATTTTCATCCCTTGCTTTTTAGGCAGCTTTGATTGATTCATGAATACTTCCGTGATGTTTTTTGTGTTCGAGTGCCTCTCCCCGATGTTGTTTGGGAAGAGATAATTCTAGTGTGGATCCTTTATCCACACCTCGGCTATTTGCTTGCAGCGATCCACCATGCTGCATCACGATGCGGCGGGAGATGCTGAGGCCAAGTCCCGTTCCGCCGCCATTTCTTCGCCGCGTGTAAAATGGTTCGAAAAGGTTCTTGCAGACTTCCGTCGTCATACCGCAACCGTTGTCCGTTACGGTGACGATGGACGTTTCACCGGTCTCCCGCAGTTTGATATTTACCTGCCCATTTGGTCCTAAGCTTTGTAACGAATTGGTGAGTAAATTTAAAATGACTTGGCGAATCTCTTGTGGGTTGATCCAAGCAATCACTTCGTTCGGCGATTCAATCTGGATGGGAAACGTCCGAAAGTCGTTGACCTTGCTGACGATCTGGACGACATCGTGAACTAGGGTGACGAGGTTTGTTTCGACGCGTTTTGAATTTCCGGGTTTGCTGAATTCCAAAAGTTTTTCAGTGATTGCTTTGCAGCGATAGGCCTCATCTTCGATGCGTTGCAAATTTTGTTGGAACGAGTCATCCGTTTCCGTGTTGCCAAGATCAGTCCCGCACTGATTCAGCGTGATTTCTGCTACTCGCGATTGCAGAGATTCAGCGCTCCATGCAATGGCAGCAAGTGGATTGTTGATTTCGTGCGCAACGCCGGCGGCTAAGAAACCAACGCTGGCAAGCTGCTCGTTCTGAATCACTTCGTTGGCACGTTCTTGAGCCACTCGATCCAAGTCCTCATTCGTTTTATTAAGTTCTGCCACCTTGCTTACAAAGCCGGATGTCATTTTGTTCAGCACCATTGCGAGCTCGTCGAGCTCATCCTCGGTGCCGAGACTGATCCGATGATTGTGTTCACCATTGGCAACTTTCCTAGCGCCTCGGAGTAGCTTTCTGAACGGATGAACCACTTCAGAGATAAAAGTTAATACCAGGAAAGCAGTGAGACCCGTGGCGAAAACTGCAGCTAGTATCGCCAAATTGAAATTATAACGGCTGCGTCGTCGGATCGTAGAACTGTACTGATCGATCGCCTCACTGGTTGCGTCAAGATGCGTTTGAGTAGAATCGACCAAAGCCTCTTGGCGTCGCTGAATCAATGCATGGAAGTCTGCCGGATCGTGTGGAAGGTCGCGACTGCTCTGAATAAGATCGTCATAAGCAGAACGCACTTTCTCAAGGCGGTTGCGTTGATCACTGCCTGAGATGATCGGGGCGTCCTGAGCAATGCGATCCTGAAGTTCGCTGGTGTAGCGAGTCAATTGATCATCAAACGAATCGAGCAAATACCAGTAGCTACCGGATTCCAAATCGGTCAAGTCAACCAATGGATCCGTCAGAGGAGCTGTGGCAAGCATCTCACCTCGGTTGTACCGGTGGATGCGTTCCTTAGTGGCTTTCAATTCAAGAGCGGTGCGATGAAGTTGGTGCGCCTTTTGAAATTCAAAAGATCCCTGACGCATCGCTTCGATGAAGTCTTGATGCTGGTAGAGGCCGATCATGCATGCGCCAATCAAGACGACGACACCGCCGCACAAAATACTTAACGCTGCGATCAGCTTGGTTCGTATCGATATGCCTCGAAAGACTCGCTGTCTCCCCGCAAGTCTCTCTGTGAGCGTTGCTCCCAGCACCTACCACTCCTTGGTTTCAGATTACAGATCTTCCTGATCCGGTAACAGAAAAGGTATCCCTGAGGGGGGCATTAGACAATAGCGATGGCTCGTTTCCCCCGATCGAAGACCGCTGATAGTGGCATCGGAGTTGGCTGCTTTTCATCGTTCAGACGCCATCGAACAAAATCTCGGTTTCGGGTTTCGTTGCGAAATTTCCGAAAACTCTTCAATAGCTAGGAGTAGCGATGGCAACCCATTTAGGCCCCGACTATTGCTTGCATTCAGCTCGAACCGCTGCCCCTGTGATTCGATATTCCTCACTAAGCACGCGCCCACTTGGTGTCTTACTTAGCTAAGTCTCTTGTCTCCAATCCGCCAAGGCATATGGAACATGCCCTGGAAATACTCCGAAAACAAGGACCGTAGACGCAGTGTTGGATGACCCAATGCTGGGATTTTGCTGTGGGGGAGGTTTAGAAGTGAGTTCAAGGCGATCGTAACGCGACTGTCGCGTCGAGCCTCTCGCCGGTTACGATCGGAGGCTGGGCTTGGCAGTGTTGCGAAAATACAACTCTGGGCCGGCATTCATGTGGTGTTTTGGCAACACGTCCGCGTTTGGGAAGGAAAAGCGGCCCTTAGGCCCGGCAAACACCGACGCATCCGGCATCAGCGATGACCCAAATTGGCGGAATTTACTGCTTGAGCAGGATAGGTACTTGGCGAAGCGATTGTGCTTTAGGCATAATAAGTAGCAGATACGTTTACCCACACCAAAACCTTCCAGAGTTATTTGATATGAACGAATTGCGTGGAATTAGAGTCGCTTGCGTAGCAGTCCTGATGCTTGCAACCCTTATGCTCACTTCGGCTGAAGCGGGGCGTTTGGGCAAGAAGAATAAAGCGTGCTGCGAAGAGGCTGTCGTGGTTGAGGCAACTGAGTGCTGTGCGGCTGAAGGTGATTGCTGTGATGCGAAGAAGCGCTGTGGTTTGATGCAGCGTCTGCGAGCATCCAAAGAGTGCTGCGGCGAAGAAGTAGCGTGTTGTTCAGAAGGTGAAGAAGCAGCTGCAGAAGGCGTCGAAGCCGAAGCATGTGCTACCTGCAGTGACGCAGGTGCCGAGTGCTGCCAAGGCAAAAAGCGTTGTGGTTTGATGAAGCGACTGCGAGCATCGAAAGAATGCTGCGGCGAAGAAGCAGCAGCGTGTTGCTCGGAAGGTGAAGAAGCAGCTGCAGAAGGCGTCGAAGCCGAGGCATGTGCGACCTGCGGTGACGCAGGTGCCGAGTGTTGCCAAGGCAAAAAGCGTTGTGGTTTGATGAAGCGTCTACGAGCATCCAAAGAATGCTGCGGCGAAGAAGCAAAAGCTTGCTGCTCAGAAGCTTAATGCTTTGATCATCTTCCATCTGAAAATCTCTGATTCAATTGAATCGCACGGGATTTTGGCCACGGAAGTTTTTCTAAAACATTCAAAGACCCGGTCACCGAAAAAGTGATCGGGTTTTTTGCATTTGCAGTCTCTATTTGGTGGACATGCTTGCATCCGATTGCAGCAAGACGTGGTGATGTTAGCCGATGTTCGACTCTGGACCCACAGGCGAGGCTATACTTTGTATGACGGTAAGCAAATCTGCTTGCCGAAATGGCTTGGTGATGTAATCGTTCATGCCTGCATCGAGGCATTTTTCTCGGTCACCCGACATGGCATGAGCCGTCATGGCTACGATGGGAGTGTCCTGATTTGGATTTGGTTCCTGTCTTATCTTTCGTGTTGCCTCGATCCCGTCCATGACTGGCATTTGAACATCCATCAAGATCAGGTCGAATCGCTGGTCTTGTGCCATGTCGACAGCCAGTTGTCCATTCTCAGCCAGCTCGACCATGTGCCCCCATTTTGTAAGTAATTGTTGCGCTAAGATCTGATTCGCTTTTCCATCTTCGACAAGCAAGATGCGAAGAGGCGGAGATGTTTCCGCTGGGCTGTCCCCTTTTATTTGGCTTCCTGCGCCTCGAGATTCTGCTTGTTGGGTGCTGCTCGGCTCTCCGAGAGGTAACTCGCGATCGATGGAATCACTGGCGGGATTTGTCGGAGATTGGAGAAGCCTTTGTAGCTCTGAGTGTTTCAGCGGCTTCGTTAACACTTGTTCAATGTTGTAGAGATCGGCGAGCCGGGATTCTTCGATATGCTTGACTTTGGATAGCAGAAACGTAATCGGCATACTGCGAATGGACTTCGTAGGATGCGATCGCACCCATTGGATGAAGGTCTGATTTTGGT
>JADHOA010000083.1 GCA_016779185.1 Rubripirellula sp. | reverse complement strand
TGATACTAGCGGAAGAGTCTGGTATCGCTGCACCGAATGCACCTTCAATGGCACCGCCGCCATTCAACAAGAGCAATTCGATTATCGAACCCGGCACCACTCCGTTACGAATGGGCGGTCCCCCGGTTGATAACATCGCGATTGATGAAGAAGGTACGGTGACGCTTGTCAGGCTCGTTGGCTACAGCATTTTGATAGGAGTGATCTTGTCTTATGCCTGCTTCCGCAGCTTTAAAATCACGATGATGGTTTTCGTTGTTGGGGGTAGCTCGGCTGGCTTGAGCATGGCAATTGTTTGGTGGACCGCAGGACGGGTCGACGCAATTCTGATGAGCATGCCTTCGCTTGTGTATGTGCTCGGGCTCTCGGGTGCGATTCACGTTATCAACTACTACCGCGATGAAGTCCGAGCGCGAGGCGAACGAGGAGCGACGGGACGTGCTTTCAGACACGCGTTATTACCCTGCGCACTCGCATCGACAACGACCGCGATCGGCTTGGTATCGTTATTCACAAGCAACCTAGCTCCGATCAGTAATTTCGGGCTGTACTCTGGAATCGGAGTCATGATGACGGTGGGAATTCTTTTTTCCTACCTCCCAGCCGCTCTACAAACCTTTGTTCCTGGATTTAAAGAAGAGCAAGTCTCACCCGAACAAGAACTCGCTCCCGAGTCTCGGCTTTCTGAGTGGTGGGCTGGACTAGGACGTTGGATCACTGCCCATTACGCTTCGGTTACTGCGGTGTGTCTTGTCGCTCTAGTTGCTGGAGCTTGGGGTCTTCGAGAAATCAAAACATCGGTTCAACTTCTAAAGCTTTTTGATGCCGACTCGCGAATCATTCATGACTATGGGTGGCTAGAAGATAATTTTGGCAAACTCGTCCCCATGGAATTAGTTGTACGTATCCCTGCATCGATGCAGGACGGGAGCCAACCTGGAAACACCGACGACAGTGATTCGCTTGCTGTAGATTCCTTGCAGATTCTGGAAAGAGCAGAGCTTGTCGAACGAGTTCGCAAGGTTGTCAGCCAAACTTTGGGCGAGCCAGGACGTGGAGTGGTAGGACAGGCGATGAGCGCCAACACTTTCTTACCACCACTACCAGATCCTTCGAACAGCTATAGCCCGGTTCGAGCAAAGTTCAATCGAGAACTCACCGCTTCCTTGGCTGACTTGAAACAAATTGATTACCTACGGATGGAGAATTCGTCGGATCCGAACCCTAGTGAATTATGGCGAATCAGCTTGCGCGTTGCTGCCTTATCTGATGTCGACTACGGCAACTTTATTTACACGTTGCGAGAAGCCGTTCAGCCGGTTTTACATGCTTACGAAACCCGCCGCACTCTACTAAGTACGCTGGCAACGCAGGACCCTGACGGACTAGGAAAAATCAACCCTAAATCGCGAGTGTTGATTGTAGGATCCAAAGCACCACCGACACTTGACGAAGCAACGCTGTTACAAGACAACGACGAAATCGACTCGCACGCGGCTTTCCTAAGCACACTTGGCGAGTTGATCAGTGGTGAACGCATTGCCAGACCCTCATGGCTGGAAGTGTCAAAAGAGAAACGAGATGAACTGGTATCAAATGAAAAATGGTCCAGTTTTGTTGAAAGCTACGATGCGATCCTATGGCTTGGTAGTGATGTATTTATGAAAGCCGACTTCAGTGGCTCCAAAAATCTTATCGACACACAAGAAATTCGTGCCATTGCCCAGCAAGGCGTAGCGATCGCTGAACCTAACCAAGACATAACCGCCACGAACTCCATTGGCGTTGTTTACACAGGGGTTGTTCCAGTTGTCTACAAAGCTCAACGCACATTGTTAACAAGCTTGACCGAGTCGATCGGGCTCGCATTCATCCTAATTGCTGCCGTCATGGTCCTGTTACTCAATCCAGGAAACTTACCCACCGACTGGATGCGACCTTCGAATCTTTTTGACGGGTTGATGGCTGGGATGGTTGCGATGATCCCAAATGTTTTTCCTGTCATCATGGTTTTTGGAGTCATGTGTCATTTGGGACTCGAAATTGACATCGGAACGATGATGACTGCATCCGTAGCCATGGGAGTAGCGGTAGACGATACCATCCACTTCCTTGCATGGTTCCGTACAAACTTAGCAAAAGGGATGACTCGGATAGATGCTGTCATTGAGACTTATCGACGCGTTGGCCCCGCAATGACGCAGACAACAATCGTTGGTGGATTGGGACTTTTTGTCTTTGCTTTATCAACCTTTACACCCACACAACGATTTGGATCACTGATGCTTGTAATGCTGGCCACTGCCTTGGTTGGCGATATGATTCTGCTGCCTGCGTTACTTGCTGGGCCAGCTGGTCGTTGGTTCAAATGCAATCATCAGAAAAAAACCGACAATACTTCTGGCTATCGTGACGAAATGGCTAAGCTTGGTGAACGTGATCCATCAGCTCAAGATAGCTCACATAGCGAGGTCAACGGCGAAGGCAATACAAAGGTTTTAGAGCAATCGGAGATACCGCCGGGTAGCGAGGAACCCCTTCCGCAATTACGCCTCCATTTTCCAACGGAAAAGCAGCCCGACAATCGCCGTCGCGTCTCTGGCAAATAGACCCAAACTTGATGAAAATCCAAAGAGACTCGGTTATTATTCGTTAGCATCGAGTTGCTGAGATCTCTGAACCGCACCTGTCTATTTCGCAAAAAAAAACCACCATGCTGAATTCAGCATGGTGGCAGATGTAAATCAATTCAATCGGTTAAATGGAACTAAGCGAACGGGTCGTACTGACCAGGAATCGCGAAAGGGTAAGCTCCATCCGCGCCTGGAAGCGCAGACGGTGGTGGTGGAGTATCGAGAGTGTAATTATCAATACCAGGTGCTAATTCCGTTCCTTTGGCCAACAAATCATCCCACTTGATGACCTTTCCGCTGTAGCAAGCCTCTCTACCAAGAATCGCGGTGAACGTCGACTTCGCGCCGTACTCACCTTCGTTGTAGATTTCGCCAGCCATCAAGGACTCGATCATGTCGTGTTGTTCTTGCTGATGTCCATTAGGTCTATCGCCTTCGAATTTCCAAGGGTTCGCTCCGTCAATCCAGCCAGCCCCTGGATCAGAGGTTCCTTTCGAGCCGTGCACGAATTCACCAACATGATTCCAGACGCCACGAACGTGACGACCTTGGCTGTACATCTTGGTTCCGTCAGCGAAGGTATACTCACAGAAGGTATGGTCGAAAATCTGTGACTTTGTCGCATCTCCTGCTTCTCGTAGCTCGCGTCCACCCATGCCGTTGCACTCAACGGGGTACTCGCCCTTGACCCAGCAACCGACGTCCAAGTTATGGATATGCTGCTCACAAATCTGGTCACCAGAGAGCCAATTGAAGTGATACCAGTTGTTGACCTGGAACCCCATTTCTGTCTGCGACTCATTTCGGTTTCGATACCAAATACCAGAACCGTTCCAGTAAACTCGCATATTGATGACATCACCGATGGCGCCGTCATGTATGCGTTGGATGGTTTCCACGTATCGCGGTTCGTGCCGACGCTGCAAGCCGATTGCGACCATCAGGTTCTTTTTCTTTGACTCTTCGACCGAGTTCAGAACGCGTCGTACGCCGGTTGCATCGGATGCAACTGGCTTTTCCATAAAGATATGGCGACCCTTATTAACAGCGTATTCGAATTGCTGTGGCTTGAAGCCCGGAGGAGTCGCAATCACGACTAGGTCGGCATCAACATCGATCGCTTTTTTGTAGCCATCGAGTCCACCAAAAATTCGATCCTGCGGAACATCAATTTTTTCCGCAAACTTTCCTTTATTCTTCTTTCCTAGATTCGCGATGTTGTTAGCGGCTTTTTCGGTGTAAGGGTCAGCAGCTGCGACGAGCTTCACATTTCCCTTGGTATTCATAATATTTTCGGTGGCACCTAAACCGCGCCCACCACAGCCAATCAGAACAAATTTGATTTCATCACTACCTGCTGCATGAGCAGTACGAGCAATCGTGCTGGTTAACGCTGCTCCGGCGGCAGCGGCCGTCGAGCCCTTGAGAAAATTTCGACGGTTTGAATCATTTTGCATGATGTAAAAACCTCAAGTGGTATACGAGTGATTGATGGACAGGTTGCTGTTATAGCTTCGACCGAAATTGTAAACAGGCTGAGAACCTAATTGTGAATTTCGATGTATAAATCGCCATTTTGAGTACGTTTTGAGAGCCAAAATGGTTTTCACAGCTTCACAGAATGAGATTTTTAAAGTTTTCAGCTCTCATTCGAAACACGACCGTCGAATCGATACTCAGAAAAGGCGAAACGATTTCCAGATTGAGCCTCCACTCCAAAAGTAATACTCCCAACTCGCACGCGCAGGATTTGAGGAACACTCCAGGATCGGCCACAATCGAGAACCAGGGCAGAGGCGCGTACGGAGTCAATTCACGACATTATCCTCCAACGGCTAACTAGTTCATTCACTTCAAGAATTTAAATGGGTGGATGAACAGAGAACCAAAAATCGACAAGAGTGTCTGGACTTGACGCCCACTACTCCGGTCCATCACTTGTTTAAATCACTGACTAAGAATTCCGAATTAAGCAATGGCTTGTTCTGCGTTACCAAAAATGACCTCAAAGCAAATTGCTCAAGTTCTGGTTTGATGTCCCAAATGCGAATCGCATTCACACCAAAGCGGTTCCACATCTCACTTTGGATCATGCGGCTAATCCGTTCTGAAAGATTCCTTGTCTCTCCCACATAAACAAGGAATTGATCATCATACAACGCGTAGACTGCGGGCTTCGAGGGAAGATTCAAACCCTGTTGATCCAAAGCTCGTTTTCGCGGCATTTTTTGCCCGGACCAAAATTCAAACTGGGCGTGAGCGAAATCACGAAATCGCTTGGTTGTCGCACGCTTCCTCAAAGCAAGAGCAGCCCAACGATAATCAAAAGACTTGTAGCCCGACGAGAAAGCCATCGCCATCTGATCAAACTCGACGACCGCATCAGGTGAGCATAACAATTCGTCAAGCGTCATCTCGTAATCAAGCATGACCAGCCTCGCAGCAATCTCGCTTGCATCACTGTATGGATCCATTTCCTGACATGACTGCCTCTGCCCAGTTGCCTCAGCTCGAGGTAATTTACCCGCCTTTCGAACTCGCAAAAGAAAGCCATTCCATAAACGTGCGTCGCCGGGAATTTTACGTTTTCGACAATGATCAAGAAAACGATTGCTACGCTCTGGATCGCATAACAAAAAATCGGCGGAGACTCCATCTGCAGCCTCCATGAATGCATCGATAATTGCTTGCTCTGATTCCGCAGATAAGGCAACAACCGGTCGACCGTTCACAAACTTTGTACGTCGCTTTCCTTTTGAGGTTGGAACACCGCCAGCTGGTCCGTCCGAACCATCAAGAGGATCACCAACTTCGCAATGATCAAGGCGTTCTTGTATTTTCACCACATAGTCCTTCGACAATTCCACACCGAGAAATTGCCGCCCGAGTTTTTTGGCGACTGCCAATGTAGTGCCGCTACCGGCAAAGGGATCAAGAACAACATCTCCGGGGTTGCTTGAAATCCTGATTACGCGACCAAGTAATTGCTCAGGCATTTGACAACCGTGAAAACCTTCGCGTTCTTTAAACGTTCCGGCGACCCTCGAATAACACCACGTATCATGTGAGATGCTAAAGCCCGGGGAAGGCACATCCTGCGGTCTTAAAATCCAAGTGTTATCTGGCAGCCGACCCTTTGAGTTTGCTCGAGCGTCGGCGTAAACAAGCTGTCGAGCAGATGCTACGCGGATGGCTGGATTGTCTCCATTGAATGTGAATTTCTCTTTATCTTTCACAAAGTGGAATAGATGCGTATGCGATCGAGAGAATCCGCGGGCACAGTTAACACCAAAGGTGTAATACCAAATAACCCAACTACGACAATGAAATCCTAGTTGCTGGGAAAGCAATTTTAACTCTGCTGCGTATTCATCCCCGATGGCTAACCAGAAAGAACCATCGGATTTCAAAACTCGGTGGCATTGTGCAATCCAAGACTTACAAAAGTCTAAATATTCATCCTCGGTTTTTTGATCATCATACAAATCGTATTGATAACCAATATTAAAAGGTGGATCGGCAAAGACAAGATCAACTGTCTCCTTGGTAAGCTCTGCGAGTTTCTCGATGCAGCTTCCACGGTGAATCTGATTTGTCTTCACGTTCAAAGTTTTCCCTCAAGCGAGACTATTTCTTTTGGAATCAAAACAATGCTGTGTAATTGGTGGAAAAGCTTCAATCACGAGAAACCGATCTACACCACTTTCAGGTAATCACTGGCATTTCAACCGATTGAGCGAACAGAAATATCTGTGTCAAACTGCTTTTTGGCTCGCCATTGCTAGTCAAGATTTTGGTTTTGAAAAAAGCATCTGTCCACACCCTGCGATTCAAGGCATTAAGATTTCTTGCTTAAACTTCGCAAGTGCTTGCTGAATTTCTTGCCCCTCGTAGAACCAAAGGCGACCTGTCACAGCTACCTTCTGGCCCGGCTCGCAGTCTGGGAAGATGGGATCGGAGTGGATACATGGAACCGGTGGATTATCCCAACAGCGATTGAGCGGTGTCCAACCAGTGATTAGCCAACGATCGTCTGTCATTGATTTCACCGCAATCAAAGGCCCATTGATCAAACTAATGAGACGCTGCTGCGACTGAAATCCAGTTAACCCTTTAAGCATCGTGCATACTTGGACTCGTAATCCGCTTAACTTCTCACGAGTCCCATTTTCGAGCTCAATCTGCATTGATACTTGTGCCTCATCCCAAGTGATCGTGCTACACAACGAAATCCCATTGGGCAACGTACGTCGAAGCGCCAGTTTATTGCCTTGCTGCAACCACTCCAGTGGCTCCAAATCCATTTCAGCTTCAGTCCATATGGTTGGTATATGGGTGTGAGCGAGGTACGTCAGTCCAAGATTACTGAAGATTGCTTCTGGCACGTCAACAACCACGTACCCACCATCTTTCCAGGGCGGAAACACACTAATCTTGGTTTCTCGTTGTGGGTTGATTGCACCTTCTAAGAAGCCGCGACGCGGATGACGACCACCTGGGTAAGGCAAAACTTTAAGTTGATCCGTTCCGTCAAGATTGAATTGATTCGCTTTATATTGGCGTATCCACGTTTGCGCCTGTTCGAGTGTTGATCCAGTCGCAGCCTGTATCTCACTGGCTGTGAACTGATGGTCTAAAATCATGTTTGCTAACCATTTATCCTCGCCTGTATCGTGCAGGGCACGACTCGTTTGATCTAGATCCTTGGGGACTTTGACCTCAAGAGATTCATAGTAACGAAGTGCATTCTGGTATTCATTCATCGCACTATCGGAGACTATTCCGCGACTTCGTGCGATTTCTTCTTCTAGTCGAGAGACTAAAAATTGTTTCTGCTCAAAAGTGGGTTGTATTTTGCTTCCTGCTTTCTCCACATACCAAGGTGCGGTATGTGCGAATCTTATTCGCCCATCTTCGGTTTGCTCGAATACTCTTATTGCAAGCCAACTGCTCGTGTTGATCTCAAACTCTTTATGAAAACGGGTTTGGTAGGCACCAGACATGAGTCGCTGATTATTCGGTCGGATTAACTCAATTGGTTCGCCATTACAAATTAATTCTGCATACAACACAGGATTCTGTGACACGAATTGTGCATCAAACTGTAGCTTTGCAACTTCACTTTTATCGATCGTGAAGACTTGACCAGGAAAGTAGGAGTTAGCGGTTGCAAATAACATTGGGCCTGTCGTGACGAAACTACGGCCTGCTTGCAATTCAGCTTTCCATGAATCAAAGTCGAATCCATCTTCCAAATGAACGTAAACTCGACTAAATCCTGCAGGAACTGGGTGAACACCGTTAGCGGTACCGGCACCTGGTGGCAAACGAAATCCGGAATTTAACAGGCAGTAGTACATGCCAAGGGTGAAATCAATCCAATCTTTTTCACCTCCCTCATCGGAACCATAGGGAGGACAGAGGAAAGGAGGAGCGGTGGTTGTCCATTGCCGAAATGCAAATTCTGTTCGCCATAAATGATTGTTAGCGAGTTCATAAATCGCATCGGGTGCAATCGTCGGCAAAACCATCGATGCTGGCCAAGCGAGCTTGTCCATGTCGAGCAACACTTGGTGACCGCTTGCCTTGATTTCTTGAATCACGGGCTTCCACGGTGGTACCGTTGCCTGCAACGGTTGAAGATGTCCAAGGGCGAACAACGCGCCGAGAGTGTGACGTTTTTCTCCTACCGAGAATATCTCGTATTCGGTATTGAGCGGCCATATGACATGGCTACGATCAACACGAACTAGGTCGTCATAGTCGGAGTTCAAATGGTTTTTGTCACCGCGGCTAGGCGGAGTGGCTGATTGCGTGACCCAATTCACCAAAGGAAATGCAACATTCAAATCTTCGGCCAGGATTACATTACGCAAATCCTCTACTTCGCGATGTAAGTGCAAATCGCCACTGTACCAACCTAGCGTTTCGGTTTTGCACCACTCACGCAGGTGAACCACTAGATGTACATCGGTATCAACGACGTTAATTGTTTCGCGATGGGCGAAATATGTTTTGCCTCGTTCCACCAAAAGTTCATAGCGACCGCTGGGAAGCTCACAGTAGCAAGTATGTGCAGAAACCGTCGTGTGGTTCTCAATGGACTGCTTATTGATCCAATTTTGCTTTTGATACTTTACCGCGCTACCGGATGCACTCAACGTCTCGAAATAATAGTCGGTACCATCGATACCTCGCAGATAAATACGCGACTCGATCGGCACAAGAGTTTTCTCGTCACGAACATCTAGCACTAGGCGAGATTCACCGGCGGTTAGTCCAGTTGTTAAGAGCAAAACCAACAGAGAAGGGCGAAAGTAGCGGTACATCAAAACAGCCCTTCATTTTATGATGAGAAACGATTTGAATGATTCAATCTTTTGATGGATCGATGACGGTCATCCAACCATTCATTACCATCCAATGCCCGGGAAAGGTACACAGGTAAGGATACCTTCCCGGTGTCTCGGGCGCTCGGAAATAAATTGTATGCTCCGAGAATGGCTCCACAATATTCGTGTAGGCAATCACCTTGGACGAATCGGGTATGTATTGATTCGCGGCCGCTTGTGGGTCCGAGATCTGTTGGTTGCACAATAACCCAATTTCTTGCAATGAATTTTTCTCCACGAGCGCCCAATTATGCGGTACCGCATCTGGATTTTTGAAAGTGAGCCGTATCACTTCACCCGGATTCACACGGAACTGTTCCTGATCAAACATTAAGTTCTTTGCTGCTGATAAGGTAATTTCCCTAGCTTCCGCAATCGGTTTTCCAAACGGGTTGCGTTTCGTAGTCATGGGTCGATTCAAATCAGCAAGCATCGGATGCGGTAATCGAACCTTCTCTTGTGCTGAATAGCCCGAGATATTTTCGAAAGGTGCATCCATGTGATTCACTGTCAAGAAAAGATCATGCTCCTCTTGATCGTTTGTTTGAATGAGCAAGTGAAGTTGATTCACCAGTTGCAAGTCCTTCATCTCGAGAAAAACGTCGGAACCACCGTTTAAGATCGTAGCGGACTGAATCGGGATGACATCATGCCCGCGCAATCCAAGCTGACGATGAGAATATTCTGGTGAACCGTATGCACCACTGAAACGGTAGTTCCAAGCTTGGGCGAAATGATTAGATAGATTCAAGACGCTCGATTCATCAACAGGCTTTGAAAACGACACTCGAATGCCGTTATCGTGTACATGAAAGGCGGTTGGAAGCTGAACATCTTTTCCGCCGGTGTAACGAATCCGTTGAAAACATCCATCGTCTGTCGTATAGGTACCCCATCCTGCCATTCCTGAAACGTAAAGCTGTCCATCGATGGGATGAAATTTTCCTCGATGAGCACCCGACAATAGCTCACCGGCAATCGGCACTGCCGCACCTTGTATCCATCCATCAAACTCATCTTTTAGCAATAAGAATGCTCGACCTCCCCCAAAAGAAAGGTGAACCATTTTTCCCTTTACGGGACCCCATTGATTGCTTGAAATGTAGGCTTGGCCGCCACTCGAATTATCTAAACCTCGTGGCAAATAAAGCATTGGCACCTCGGGTGGATGAACCAAGTTTGTACCGGGCCTGCCAAAGAATGGTACTTGCTCCGTTGAATGACCCTGACGGTTTGATGCAAAGCGATTGAGGATAGGACCGTCTGGCCGAATTGCTGCAATCATTGATGCAGGCATCCAATCGCCCTCACTGCTAGGGATGGTTACTAATCCGTCTGGAGTCAATCCTATTCCGTCCGAGTTCCTCAAACCGGTTGCCAGCACCTCGGCTTGCTGTCCATCGGAAGAAATACGCATGACACCCTGTAAACCACTAGCGGTGTAAAAGCGTCCGGATGCGTCACGAACTAATCCACATGTAAAATCATGGCCTGACTTCGAAGTAATCAATGCCTGACTGTATGCCTCATAAAAATCGGCTTCGCCATCTCCGTTGAGGTCATGAAGTCGGGTGATCTGGTCCCTTCCTTGGACGTAAACCTGATCACTTTGAATTGATAAACCGAGGGGTTGGTGCAAACCTGTTGCGAATTTTCTCCAAACAACCCGTTGCAAATCCTTATCGAGACCTGTTCCATGCCATACATCACCTTGCATCGTACAAAGCATGACTGAACCATCTGACATGAAATCATGCCCACCCACGTAGATGAGTGAATTCCATGGGTTTTCATGAGGCAGAACAATCGTATCGACTGCGTAGGGATAACCTTTGCCTAAAAAACCGCTGGTAATGATTTCTTGCTGATAACGCGGCGATCCACCCGTTAAGAGATTTCTCGCCGGATGCTGATCGATCGGCATCACGATACGCCGGAACTTTCCGTTCACAACGCAAGGCTCGTCGAGATAGTTCACACCATTAATCTCGTACGAAAAAACGACACGCTCGCCGTCCCGATACAAGCCGATAAACGTTTTTTCTGTCGCCTGTTGATTGACAATGACGTCAGCTTCTAAGTTTTCGTCATTTCCTACAATCGTCGCACCAGACTGTCTTAGTCCTTGCATGAACCCATGTCGCACATCGGTAAACGAGACAAATCCCTGTCTCCAAATTCGCGGGTAGGTCAGTGTTTCTGGATCGAAACATACTGAAATAGATTCTTCACCCGATCCCAAAGTGACACAAATGCCTCGTGCGACGGAAATACCTTCCCCGTGGAAAACGCCGCACTGGAGGGAACCGAGCGCCGATCTGGACCATCGATCATCGGCCCAAACCGGCTCAGACTGATTACCCCAGTGGCCATATTTTCCACCGTCTAATCCAGGAAATTCACCTAACAAACTTGGAGGCGGATTCGCACCGCGAAAGTGTCGCGCCTGTTTGCGATAAAAGTCATAAAGACGATCGCGATTCACATTCGCTTCCCAACTGGGCCAATTTTCTGGCTCCAGAGGTACGCGCTCCATTTCAAATGTTGCAGGATGATGAATGTGGCTATGCGAGAACAGGGAGTCGATCGCCTCGGGTTTAATCCTCTGATACTGACCCAACTCGGCTAAAAAAGAGACCAGGTCATAACGCTCCTGCTCGCTTAATGCCTCCATCAATCCGCTGGGCATCAAAGAACCTATTTTCTTATTCGCCTCTATCTCGCTTCGCAAAACTCTTTTCGTTTCGCCAGTCGACTGATCACGAATGAGCAAATCGTCAATACCATCTTCCAATTTGTAACCACGAATTGAAGTACCATCACTGAGCAGCAAGGCGACTGCGTTGTACTGCTCTTCCACAGAATTTTGAGGATTCCAGAGTGAATCCACCAATTGAGTCAAGCTTCTTTTCGCTGCAATTTGACTCAAATTAGGACCAACCTGCCCGCCGTACTTACCCACCTGATGGCAAGACAAACATGCTTGGGTCGAAGACGAAAAAATAACCGCTCCACGCGCGGGACTACCCCTCTCAATAACTTCGTCGATGCTCATCATGTGCTCGACTGAAGAAGCATCATTGCTAGATGTGCTTGGTTGCTGTTGACCAAAAGCATGCCCTAAGCTGATCAAAAGAAATATTGACCAAGCATTCACTTGTCGTAACATTCAACAGGACCTTTTTGAAAATAAATCGACTTTAGGACGTCGCTCGGTCTATCACTTTCCAGCCGGAATCTCGATAAGAATCGGCGGCTTTGTTTTTTTGCTCGTGGTTTTTGAGACGGACTTGCCGCCGATTTTTGAATCCCAATCCGCATTCAACAACAAATCAAATCCCGGGTTTTGGTCTTTTACTTGGCATGAGCAAGGCCCAACCACAAACTTACTGGCCATTTCCACCGTGTCTTTATAGATCCCTCGACCGACCAGTGCATATAAGACG
>JADHOA010000082.1 GCA_016779185.1 Rubripirellula sp. | reverse complement strand
TCACGGCCGCTTCGACGCCCGCCGATTCCGCGAGTCGAACGAGTTGGGCGGATTCGCTCGAATTCATTGCGAGCGGTTTTTCGCAAAGCACATGTTTGCCGGCTTCGATCGTCTTGATTGCTTGTTCAAAGTGAAAACGATTTGGCGACGTCAGGTGAACGGCGTCTACCTGAGGATCCTTGAGAATCTCATCGAGATTTCGGTAGGCGCGGGGTAACCCCAGATGGCGTGCCGCTTGTTCTGATTTATCGACCCCAGATCCGAGAATCCCTGTTACATGAACACCGATGCGTCGCAATCCTTCGACGTGAACCGGACCAATAAAGCCAGTTCCTACAACGGCAGCACTGAGATGGTTCATGCGAGGGATTCGTTCATCAAGAGATTGCTTGGAAGCTTTTAACTGCGGCACATTGGCAAATGAATCAGGATTTGGCTTTTAATCTAGCGATGTCACCCGAGACAGACTGCTGCTGTCCCCTGAGTTCTTCGAGGCTTTGGCGTTCGCGTTGCACAACGTCCTCTGGGGCTCGAGCGACAAAGTTTTCATTTTCAAGCTTGGCTTCTTTACCCGCAATCTGCTTAGTGATCTGAGTCATCAGTTTGTCAAGTCGAGCCAACTCGGCCTCGACGTCGATGAATTTTTCCAGATCCACATGGACATCGATTTCCATCGAAGGAATTGCAAGAGGAGCATCGGTTTCAAACGGTTGAACCGCTGGTCCGAACTCTATCACCTCCGATTGCGCAAGGCTCATAAAGGATTCCCTCATCGGCTCCAGTAGGTCTCGGGAGCTCTCGGTACATCGAATCGAGACGGGAACGGTTTCTCTTGGGGCAATGTTTTGGCTCGCTCGGATTTTGCGGATCGCACCCACCACTTCCTGGAATTCAGAAAATTGTCTTTCGATCGATTCATTGAAATGACGCGTGTCAGCAACCGGCCATGGCGCTTGCATGATGAAGCGAGATGGTTCGGATGGTTGAGTGAGTCCACGAAGCGGGGCAACCTGATTAAGGTGCTCCCAAATGACTTCGGTGACAAACGGCATGGTGGGGTGTAGTAAACGCAGTAACGTGTCGAGACCATGCGCCATGACCATCTGCGTGGTCGGACGTTTATCCGGGTCCGCGAGTCTAGGTTTTGCGATTTCAACATAGAAACTGCAGAATTCGTCCCATGCAAAATCGTAGAGAATTCTTGATGCTTCCGAATAGCGATATTCTTTTAGTCCATCGGTTACTTGCTGCGTCACCGTTGCTAATCGGCTTAGGAGCCAACGGTCTTCGAGAGGCAACGATTCAACTTCGACCGGTTCTGCTGTATAGCCATCAAGATTCATCATGGCGAATCTTGCAGCGTTCCACAGCTTATTCACAAAGTTACGAGCTGTCTCAAATCTCTCGCTAACAACCGAACTTTTGGGTAGCGATTTATCGGCTTCTGTCTCCGCCCACTGAGTAGAGAATGATTTCTTGCATCCGGGACATTCAACCGTCGGTTGCGAGCGGTTTTTCTTTGTTTGGTCGATTAGTTTTTCGCAATGTGGGCACTCGTATTGAACCGGCATCCGAACATCTTGGGTGTCGGTGGCGAGTCGCGCGAGCCCGAATCGCAAAGCATCGGGGCCAAACTTATCGATGACGTCGATCGGGTCCACTCCGTTGCCTTTGCTCTTGCTCATCGTTTCACCCTGACCATCTAGGATTTTCGGGTGAATGAATACTTCGCGGAACGGGATTTCGCCTACGTTGTTTAATCCCATTAGAACCATTCTCGCAACCCATAGCGTGATAATGTCTCGCGAGGTGATCAGCGTGCTGGTTGGATAAAAGTGCTTTAGTTCCTCGGTCTTTTGAGGCCAGCCAAGGGTGCTATGTGGCCAAAGTGCCGAGGAGAACCATGTATCGAGAACATCTGGATCACGTTGAAGGCCGAGCGAGTCTAGTTCCTCTTCTCTTGGATCACCTTCGGTTCGCAAGCAGGCAAAAATACCTTGCGTTCCATCATCAAGAGTGTCAACACGATAGCTGACCGACTCAGGCGCGGCTTGCGTCATCACTTCTAAGCTTGAGACGAGTGTTTGCGTTTCTTCGGCGGAAAGCTGCGTCTTGGACCAAACTGGAATCCGATGTCCCCACCATAGCTGGCGACTTACCGGCCAATCTCGCTTCTCACTCAGCCAATCGAGATAACCTTTTCGGTAACGTTCCGGATAAATCTGCACGCGTTCATCCGACACCGCGTCCATGGCTGACTGCGCTAATTGATCCATCGCAACGAACCACTGGTCTGCTAGGTAGGGTTCGATGGGTGTCTTACTGCGGTCACTCAAAGGCAGTTCAATCTCGCGATCTTCGACGTCCCCCAGTAGCCCCGCTTCTTCGAGATCGGCCACGACGCGTTTTCTCGCTTCAGGAATCGTGCATCCCTCGTACACACCACCTTCTTGGTTGATGGTGCCATCAGAGTTAAGAATGTTGATCATTGGAAGGTCGGCGCGTTTACCAACTTCGTAGTCGTTGGGGTCATGTGCGGGAGTGATTTTCACGCACCCGCTGCCTAACTCGGGTTTGGCCCACTGGTCGACGATGAGAGGAATTTCACGGTTCGTGAGCGGCAGTCGCAGCCGTCTGCCATCGAGTGCCATGTCTCGCAGTTGGATGAGCGATGGCAACATCGAGGCTTTACGGATTGCTAATTTTTCAAGTTGCTCTTGAATTTCTTTTTGCTCGGATTCAGTTGCTTCGGTCAATCGTTCTCGAAGTCCATTTTCGATGGATTCCAATGCTTGCTCTGGAGCCGGATGAACCGCAACGGCAGTGTCTCCAAGCATGGTTTCTGGGCGTGTGGTCGCAATTTCGACGCGATCCGGCTCGCCCGGTTTAGGATCAATGACTGGGTAGTAAAGATGCCAGAAGTGACCTTTTTGGGTCACGTTTTTGACTTCGTCATTGCTAACAGCGGTTTGAAGGAACGTATCCCAATTGACCAATCGTTTCCCGCGGTAGATCTGTTTTTTTGCAAACAGGTCAAAGAAAGTCGCACGAACGGCGGCCGCACATTGATCGTCGAGCGTGAATCGGGTGCGTTCCCAGTCGCAGCTGCAACCCATCCTTTTCAGTTGACCGAGGATGCGTGTTTCGTACTGCGTTTTCCATTTCCAAATGCGATCCACCAAACCTGCGCGGCCAATATCATGTCGCGATAGATTCTCTTGCTCTTTCAGTCGCCGTTCAACGACAGCTTGGGTGGCAATGCCGGCGTGATCTGTTCCTGGCATCCAAAGCGTTTCATGTCCCATCATGCGATGCATTCGCACCACGATATCCTGCAGTGTGTTATTCAATCCATGGCCGAGATGCAGCGCACCGGTCACGTTGGGCGGTGGAATGACCACGCAGAATGGTTCGCGATCGGGATTCACTTCGGCATGGCCGCAGCGGTGGTCTTCCCAAACTTTGGAGATACGAGAAGCTTGGGAGGCATGATCGAAACGATCCGGAAGTTCATTCATCGTGCTGTGAAGATCAGAAGGGGGATAAAATTTTATCGCGGGTTCATGCATCGCAACCGATCCTGCGATGCTCGTCGTGATGTTCTTGGCGTCGCGGAGGACGCGTGATAGGGGTTGCAATCCGATGAGGCGAGGTCAATCTTTGGTCTGCAATTTTGGGATTTTATCGGCTGACAAAATTGATTGTTAAGACTCGTTACCACCCAGCGGCATTTCTTCTTTATGAAGCTTGTATTCGACAGCATCCACAAGAGCCTTCCAGCTTGCAGAGATGATGTTTTCACTCACACCGATGGTGCCCCATGATTCATGCTTGTCACCACTCTCGATATTGACTCGAATCGATGCTGCGGTGCCAGCGCCGGAGTCTACCACTCGGACTTTGTAATCAAGTAGCTTCATGTCTGCGAGACACGGATAGGTGTCTGCCAATGCTTTTCGAAGTGCGGCGTCTAACGCGTTGACCGGACCATGGCCCTCGGCGGCATCGAACCACAAACGATCACCGACCTGTAGCTTGATGATCGCTTCTGCGAAGTCACGATTTTGATTCGCGTCTCGATCGCCAGCGACGACTCGATACTTAATTGTTTCGAAATGAGGCTGGAAATTGCCCGCGACGCGTTTGATTAGCAGGTCGAATGACGCACCAGCGTTCTCAAATTGGTAACCCTGATTTTCGAGCGAAACCACTTCACCCAAAATTTTATCCATCAAGTCTCGGTCGTCTTGAATGTTGTGCTTCGTAGCAAGCGCTACAATATTGCTTCGGCCAGAAAGTTCGCTCACCAAGATGCGGCGTTCGTTTCCCACGAGTGTTGGGTCGATATGTTCGTACGTATTGGCTGCTTTGTTGATTGCATGGACGTGCATTCCGCCTTTGTGCGCGAAGGCGCTTTGACCGACAAACGGTTGGCCATTTTGACCGCGAAGGTTTGCGGTTTGGTAAACGTAGCGACTCAGCTCCGTGAGAGAAGTAAGGGGTCGGCCTCCGAGTACTTCATATCCTTGTTTTTTGAGCCCAAGGTTTGCGATCACTGAGATCAGGTCTGCATTTCCGCAGCGTTCACCAATTCCATTGATGGTTCCTTGGACTTGGCCCACCCCTGCGTCAACAGCAGCCAGTGAATTCGCAACTGCCATTGCACCATCGTTGTGAGTGTGGATCCCGAACTCAACTTGATGATCGCTCAATGCAACTCGCGCAGCGGCGGTGATCTCCGAAACTCTTTCGGGCAAAGTGCCACCATTGGTGTCGCACAGTACCAGCCATTTCGCGCCGCCCGAAGCTGCGGCTCGTAGCGTTTCAATGGCGTACTGGGGATTTGCATTGTAACCATCAAAGAAATGCTCTGCATCGTAAATCAGCTCAGCATGCTGGCTGAGAAACTCGGCGCTTTCACCAATCATGGCGAGGTTGTCATCAAGCGTCACTCTGAGGACATCCGTCGCATGGTAATCCCAAGTTTTGCCAACGAGAGTGATGCAATGGGTTTGAGCCGCAACTAAGGCTTGCATGCCAGGATCGTCTGCAGCCTTCATTGATTTACGCCGTGTCATTCCGAAGGCGCAAACTTTGGTCTTTCCAAGATCTCGAGCGCGGATCTGCTGAAAAAAGGCAACGTCTTTCTCGTTCGAGAGCGGGTAACCACCTTCGATAAAGTCGATACCGATTTCTGCCAAACGCGATGCAATATTTAGCTTGTCTTGCAGCGAGAAGCTGACTCCTTCTCCTTGCGAACCGTCTCGAAGAGTCGTGTCGTAGATGAGGATGGGTTTGTCGGTCATCAGTAGGCAGTGGTATAAGAGTGATTTGCAAAAAGGATCAGACTTGCGTCGATCGAACATCGTTCGGGAATCGCATCGATCCGCTTGAATCGAAGAACCAAATGCTGGACAACCTTCAGACCGGAAGTGTGCCGTCCGAGATGACTCGGATTTGCAACCATTGCGGTATCTGATTGAACCGTCCAGTCATTCGCGAATTATTCGACTTATGGTTTCAACTCACGCACGTTCTTGTTCGCAGGCTAGCCAATTGGGGTGCAATGCGACTTGATACTGTGAACTCAAACGAGTTGCCCGAAATCCAAAACCCTGTTCTTTGCCCGGTTCCCCACTCATTCAGTCTCTCGGAAACAAAGGTTCTGACAGAATTTAGGAAGCGGAGTGAACATCGGAAGGTGTGAGCGGAAAGATCGAACGGAGTTTTAGAGTGACGTTGCGGAACACGTTTGAAAATTGAGCCAAACGATCGGATTCAAGCAGTCGTCCCCCTACGTTTAAGGATGACGCGACCCCCCCTTTTTGTCAATCGTGACCATCCTTTCTGTCATGTGCCAAGGGGTAGCGGGAGGATGACCGATTTGCACTGGATTTATCGGTTCAAGATGCTTGTGGAGGAATTCCTGAAGGCTTGGGTCGCACAATCCGAATAACCTGATTTTTCGACCTGACTGCGTTGTTTTTTCACAACGTTTGATGTTGCGATTTGGCAACGCGGTACGAAGGCGCGTGGTAGGGTTCATCGAGTCAAAGATTCTTTGATCGTTACCTTTTATTTAACCGCAACGCCACTCAAAGCCGAGGGCGGTCAAGTCAGAATGCGTCACCCTACCCCCACCCTAAAACGTCTCGCGTCGCAGCGTTTACAAACAAAGCCAGGTGTGGCTTTGTTGCTGCTGCTGTGCGTCATGGCGTCCGGGTGTCGTCAGGTTCGGTTACCCGCTATCGATCCGACGGGTTCGAGCTTATTCGCTCCAAAGCCCTACACCACAACTTTGACGGTGCCAGGTTTTGGTGACGAGAAGTGTGGAGTCGTCGATCATTTCAAAAACCACTTCGCTGGGTTAGGTTTCGGCGGCGGCGGAATGAAATTTCCCGATCCCGTTTTTGAGGGTCCGGGGCGAGTTGAGCCATGTCCTCCTGAAGGCACTGTGTCGCCCGCGTCTACTGGCGCGGAGTCGTCATTGGTGTCAATGAATCTCAACGATGATGCTTGTCCCACCGATGGTCCCCTAGCTGTCGTTTACGGCAGTCAACGCATTGATCAGCCCCGGCGTTTGCCTTGTCAGGGTAACCGCGGCAGCATCCTGCTTACACCCGGCAAGGTTGTTGCTCCTGTCGGAGGAGAAGTGGTGCTGTTGTCCGGTATTTGTGGCACCGATGGTTACTTGCAGCTGAATGAAAAGTTGGAGTGGATGCTGACGCCAGATAGCGTGGGAACATTCATCGAGGTCGGAGAGAATGCGCCCGGTGTTCTTGCTCGCATGGCTGTCTCGAAAACAAAACCCAATAAGCAAGGTCCAACCTATGCAATTGGCATGACGAGTACCAAAGAGATGGTGATCACCCGGGGGAATCGCAATAGTCGTGACGATGTCTATCTTGAGAAGGGTCAGACATGGATCACCCTTAGTAGTCCAAGTGAAGGTGTTAGTCATGTCACCGTGCTTGCGCCGGAGAGTGAATGTTGGGATCAGCGCAAAGCGACAGCGACGATTTACTGGGTCGATGCAAAATGGCAGTTTCCCAATCGCCAAGTCGTTCCGAAGGGACAACCCGTGAACCTAGCAACCAAGGTGTCTCGATCTCAGGGTGGGGCGCCAGCGCGAGGTTGGAAAGTTCGTTATGAAATTTTGCAGCCTGGAATTGCAACCTTTGCAGGCACCGATGGTGCTACCGTTACTGAGGCTGCGGTGGATGAATCGGGAGTTGCACAGACGCAGTTGCTTCCGATTTCCGGATCCAGTGGAACCACGGCGGTCTCAATTCAGGTCATTCGTCCAGGTGGCCTTGGAGACAGCTTGCCAAGCGTTACTCTCGGAAGTGGAGAGACGGCTGTTACATGGAGTGCACCAAAATTGGCGTTACGTGCCGGTGCACCAGCTGTTGCGACATTCAATTCCCCTTTTGAAGTGATTGCGAATCTCGCGAACGCTGGAGATCAGCCTGCGACCAATGTTCGTGTTGATGTACAGTTACCACCTGGAACTCGAGTGGTTCGAAGCGATAAGTTCGCAAGGGTTCTGCCCAATGCTGTGACCTGGGATATCGGTGCATTACCTCCTCAGCAGCAACTTGAACTGTTCTTAGAGGTCGCAACACAGTCGCATGTTGACCTTGAGTTTCAAGCCCGAGCTGATGGTCTGTTGACGGAAGATACCGTGCGTATTGATGTCTTTCGGCCCTCTTTGTCAGTCAACGTCACTCCTCTGCTGCAGCGAGTCGAAGCTGGGCAGCCAGTAACCTACAACATTGATGTCACCAATTCCGGCGATCGACCGCTCACCAACGTTCGATTGCTCGCTTCGGGTGATTCAGGAATGATTCATCAGAGCGGCGATCCCTCCGTTTCGAATCAGAGAGAAAATGGACCCTTGCAACCTGGGCAGACTTGGGGTGCTCAGGTTCAGTTCATTCCTGTTCAGGCCGGACAGCGATGCTTGACGGTTGAGGCGACCGCTGACGGTGGTCAGCGAATGGCGCAGGAAAGCTGCGTGACAGTGATCAACCCCGCTCCGCGTGCACCCGATTTACAAGTGTCGCTCGAGGGACCGTCCGATATCGTGCTGGGGCAAGAGGTTTTGCTTCGCGCTACCGTTGTCAATTCCGGGCCGGTGGTTGCAAACCAAGTGCGTGCAGTCATTGCCTTTCCAGCTCAGTTACAGCTAAAGCAAGCCACGCAGGGGGCAGATCAGTCGCTTGTGCAGCAGCGTCAGATTGCATGGAATTTGTTACAGCTAAACCCTGGGCAGCAGGTGGTGCTCGAGGCGCAGTTTGATGCCGTATTTCCTGTGAACCAAGTCGAATCGGTTGTGCAGGTGAAGGCCGATATTGGCGACCCTGTGGTAAAGAACCAATTCATGACGATCCGACCAGTGGGGGCGGGTGCACCACAGAACGGTGGCGCGATCGGGGGCGAGGTTAATGCTGAAGCGGGTGCAGGTTCGGCCGGCAACGGTTCAGGGAACAGCGGAACAATGCTACCGCTTCGTGGTAACCCATCTTTGCAGGATTCATCCGCGTCAGGCTTGGCGATACCAAATGGCTCCGCTGTCGGTAATGCCTCCAGCGGTAATACTTTACCCGCCGACTCCTCAATTAACCCGTCAACACCGAGTGCCGCGATGCCGGAAACAGGAGGTTCCAATTCCGCCGATATGGTGGGCGACTCTGCCGGTTCTACTGGCTCAGGTGGATTGAAGGTGTCGTTACTTGGGCGTGACAACCAAGTGAGCGTGGGTACACCGATTCGATATCGACTCACGATTGTCAATGATTCGACAGAACGAGATTCAGACCTAACGATTCAGTTTCGCTTGCCCGACGGGGTTCGTCTGGATCGAGTGAGTCGTTCAACGAATCCAGAAGTCGGGGAATTCCAAATCGGAGCGGGGTCGCTGGCAACGGCATCAGTGCCCTCGGTCGAGCCCGGTGAGCAATTGGATTACGAGATCGTGATGATTGGAAACCTGCCACAGACTTTTGATTTAACCATCGGCGTCTCCAGCTATCGGGTGGAACAAGGAATCACCCGAACCGTTTCAACCAAAGTGCTGCCTTGATTTTTGTGGATCGATTCAATCTCCACAGGTGGCAATATTTGATCACTTTTCACTCATCGCTGTTTCAAGGCGGGTAACAATTGCTTCATGACCAGCGTTTCTCGCATGATCAATTGCGGTCTCTTGGTCTTCGTCTTTTAGGTCAACGGTGACCTTGTTGGCAAGTAAAATCTCGACGATTTCAGCCTGCCCCAGTCCAGCAGCCATCATCAGCGGCGTAAATCCCTCGGTTCCGTCGGTCGCATTGATATCCGCCCCTGCAGCGATCAAGGCTTTGACGGTCGGCGCGAACGGGCCGGTGCAGGCATGAATTAGAGGTGTCTTCTTTTCACCATCTCTTGCATCGACCACTGCACCCTTGCTGATGAGGTAGTTCACCGTTTCGGTGTGACCGTTGTAGGCGGCCATGTGAAGTGCGGAAAGTTTTTGCGCTGGATCGATTCCGTTTGCATCCATTCCAGATTCAATCGCTGACTTTACCTTCGCAAGGTCTCCTTCGTATGCTGCCATGCGAAATGCTTCGGCACTGATCTTAGGTTGCTGGCTTCTTGGTTCCGTATCCGATGCTAATGAGCTGGAGTTCGTTTGCTCAGGGTCAGGGGGTGCATCCTGCTGGCTTTCGGTTGCTGCCACGGTGGACGGTTCGGTGCTCGCGATCTCTTGCGTTAAATCTTGATCATTTGGCGCCTCGTCCTCGAGCGGTTCGTTCGTGATTTGCCGGTCTGTGCTATTGGTGGGTGGATTTTGTGTTACATCCGAGGTCTTGTCGCATCCCGACTGCATTGCAACGCAGAGGACTAGTACGCAGAGTGTAGGGGCGAAGGATGCCAGTGCGGAAAATAGATTGCTGTGTTTGGTAATGTGCTTTTGCATTTCGAGTTCAATCGGTTGTGTTCGGATGGTCGGAAATGGCTGAGGTGTAGTGCGTGTTAACGCAGCGAATCGGACGCTTGCGTCACCGTAACCGTCGATGGTTGCCATTTAAGTTCAACACCAATTTGCTGAGCAATCTGCTCCATCAAGAATCTTAGCGTAACGTCTTTACCCTCAAGCGTAACCATGCGTTTGCATGCAAGCTTGGCATTGTCGTCAATGATGCATTGTAGATTCGCAATCTTTGCGAGTTGGAGGAAGGCGTTTTCCGCGGAGGTCGACATTCTGTTAAGTGAAAAAGTATCCGAATTCACATCCACATCTTGGTGAGATTCATGGCGACTGAGAATCCACTGCGTAATGATTCGATGATCCTTTACGGTCGCTCGAATCGAAAGTCCGGTAGATGTTTTTCTGAGTTCCGCATCGGGAACCACCGAAGGTAATTCCGTGATCGCAGCTCGTAACGTAGGTGGATCAAGTGTGTAAGCTCGGTGAACGGTAGGTCGCCCGTTCCGGGATGATTCACTCAATCCGTCATCGTGATTGACAGCGAATTGTCCTCTGATCAGTATTTCCGCAATTCCACTTGGGATTTGCTGCAATTTTGTTTCAGGCCAATGATCGTGAGGCAGTGATGGACCTGAATTGTCGGCATGTTTGGGTAATCTTTTTAGGGCTTCACTTGGAGTTGTGAGTGCATCCCATTCGAGATCGATCAATTGACCCTTTGCACTCCTCGGCGTGTTGAAGATTGCTTGAGTCATACGATCAATCCAAGCTGACCGGCCAACCAGCAAGACATTGCTGATCGGCATGGCTTCGCAGGATTGTGATCTCGCCAATTGATCCATCGCAAGATAAACAGTGGGGCCAACGGGACCTATCGTCACCATCGCCGACGGATTGATGTTTCGATCAAACCAGATATTGATTTGGTTTGCGTCGGCAAGTTTTTGCATGGCAACCCGGAAGGTTTGCCCATCCAGAACGGAGTTCGTTCGTGTTCGGAGTCTTCGGGTCAAGACACTGCTCTCTTGAAAAGTGTCTGTTGCGTAACAGACGCTCGAAAGGAGTGTCGCCATCGCAAAACAAGTTAATTGAATCAGCGTTTTGCGTGCACCAACGCAGGAAACATCCATTCGTCTAAGACGCAGTCCGCTGTTCTTAGATGTGTGTTTATTCGTTTGCATGCGGGCGTCTTGGGCTACGTAACGTTTTGCGAAGGGAGGAACCGTGTGGCGAGGAGTTAGGAACCGTGTCGAGAGGCGGCAACTGGAAGCTCTTAGTTGGATAGCAGCCTGAATTCGCATTGCGCAGCTTATCCACGTTCTTCGTCGTATTAACGTTGTCGTATTTGAGGCGGAGAGCGGTTGGATAGATCGCCTGCGTTGACTTCGGTGAATGCCGATCCCTTCGCGTTGCATTGTAGTGTTTGTCGAGGTCGATCGTGCGAACCACGTCGAGAATCCTATTCAAGCTGTGTTTTGTTCCCTGATTTGTGTAACCTCTTTCATCGAACCAGACGTTCCTAGAGACCAACTTGACTCGCTTGGTTCATCCACCCGTAATTGTGTGAAATTGCCGCTTTGTGTCTCGCGGATTCAGCGACGTGTTTGTGACATGAAGGAGTGTGGTAGTCGAGGTTCTTTTGAGTCTAGGAGGCTCTTTAATTGACGTTTGAGAAAGGAATTGAGCGTTGAATGATGAATACTTAGTCGGTGGAATCTCGCTGGTGATGTCTGCCGCATTCCTTGCGATTGCGGCGGGTCCGTGGGTTCGACCCTATCAGCTTCGGCCAATCCAAGCGATTGTGACACGATTCGGTAAGATAGCCGGACGGCTTTGTTGGCTTTCGCTCGCCATGTTATTGGCAGTCATTGGCCTAGCAATTCTATTGGGTTTGCGACCTGAATACGCAAAGCCAATCAGCAACGGATTTTTAAGCCAATCAACGATTGCGGATGGAGCGTTGTCTGTGGGGGGTGCGTGGGACGCTGGCTAGAAAGCATCCCGCTTTCAATCGTTATCATCGGTTGCGAATTCAGTGGCTGTTGCGAATTAAATGCCCGGATTCGAGACCTTGATCGCCCGATCCATCAAGTCGATCGCGGATTGAGCGTAACGCTCGTACTGCTGATAAAAGTGGTTCATGGATGCTTCGTCAGCAAAAAAGAACATTCTCTGATGAATTGGATCTTTCATCCCCCACTCTCTTTTGCCGGGGACGATCCGTCGTTCCTCAAAGAAAACAACGGGATCGATTTCATTCAGGACAGGCGTGAATGGAGTCGGGTCAGCGAGAAATTCCTCGCGATTAGCTTCGCTTGAAAACAAGTAAAGCCTGCCGAGGTGGATAACGCTCAAGAGTGGATCGCCTTCGACCCACTGATCTTCTTTGATAACCGTCACCGCACAATAGCCTTCGAGCGCCAGTTCTGGTGATGACTCAGAAGATGCGGCATGGTTCGATGCGACACTGACAGACGGGTCGTTCGGTGCATGCAGGCTCTCGGCATCTGCAACGACTCCGTGTTTTGGTGCGATGTCGGTTTGCGTCTGCTGAGGTTCTGTCGATTC
>JADHOA010000081.1 GCA_016779185.1 Rubripirellula sp. | reverse complement strand
TGATCACGCGACCTTCGTTTTCCAAAAAGTACCGAAGTACCTTGATTTCCTTCGATGTCATCCTGACGGATTTACCCCGGATCGTCGCTTGGAAGGTTTCGAAGTTGACATGAATGTCGGCGAATTCGATTTCGGCAAGATGAGCTTGTTGTTTTGGTTTGATCGGAGTGGAAGGCTGTGTGTTGGCGATTTGCAGGAGATTTTTGATTCGACTGATCAGTTCATCAAGGTCGAAAGGTTTACTCATGTATTGATTAGCCCCGACATCAAATCCTCGTGTGCGGTCTTCTGCGAGTGTTCTCGCAGAAAGCATCAGGATTGGGGTGTTCATTCCAGCTTCGCGAATTGATTCGCAAACTGTGTAGCCGCTCATTCCGGGCAGCATGAGGTCAAGCACCACCAAATCGATATGGTTAGATTCCGATATGACCATACGTAGCGCGGAAGGCCCGTCTTCCACGAGCGTTACACGATAATTTTCTGCTTCGAGGTTGTATTTGATCCCAACCCCAAGGTGCTTTTCATCTTCAACGACAAGAATGTGAGGTTTCATTGATTATGGGTTGCTCTTTTCGCGGTCATCTTGAATCGCATCTTCACAGGGAATGACACCTTTTAAGGTGACTTCAAACTGTGAGCCTGATCCATCAGTGCGATCACTTACCTGAATGCTTCCACCGAGAGACTTGACGACATTGCGTACAAGGTATAGCCCAAGTCCGGTTCCTGGTGTGCTGCGTTCTAACTCATTGCCAAGTCGAATAAATCTGCCGAACACCTTCCTGCGTTGATTCAACGGAATCCCAGATCCATTGTCTCGTATCACGACGGCTAATTTACTGTCGTTAATGATGGTCGCATGCACCGATACGTGCGGGGGGCTGCCTCCGTACTTCACGGCATTATCGATCAGGTTTCGAAATAGTATTTCAAGTTGCACGAGTTGGCTGAGTAATCTGATCGGCGGGCATTCAACCTCAATCGTTTCGGGGGGGACACGATACCGAATGCAAGTTGCTTGTGCTGAATGATTAAGAAGATCTGCAATCGAGACTTCTTCGTCATCGCGAATGTCACCGCTTTGGTCGATTCTTGCTACATCCAATAGGTGATTGATAAGAAGATCAAGCCGTTCCACATCATCCAGCATGAAACGATGGAAATCTTGCTTTTGCTCTTCGCTGACACTACGGCGTGTCATGGTCTGTAGGTAAAGTTTTAGAGACGCGATTGGGCTTTTCAGTTCGTGAGTGACTGCATCGATAAAGTTGGATTGTCGACGATTCAAATTCACCGCTTTGACAGTGAGAGTTAAGTAAGCGATGACGCCAGCGAGAACAGCTGCTAGAAGCACGGCGCCGGTGGTTAGCATTACCCACGATAAGGCGGCGGATTTAATTTCACCCGTGGCGCCCAATATATTCCCGACAATCCAAACTGCCGCGAGGATGACGACCAAGACGATCATCACGACACCCAGTGCGATCGGCGCTTTTAAAGATCGTCTTTCCAGCATGATAGAAATCGTGGTCAAAGGTTTTTGGGCAAGACGCCGTGGGACTCAGGCACGTCGCATCTCTGGAGTGTTTCGTGCTACCTGACCCACGATAAACCGCACGGAATCTATGATAACTTGATCATCTGTGTTTTCTCAATGCATTGGACCCCGATGCAGTGGTGCTTCGTGCACCGTTTCTCCCATGGTAATGCTTTTTTTATGACGAAATTTAAATCAATACTGCGAACCCTTTCGGTGATTTAAAAGGATCCTGCCCAGATTTCGGTTGGTGCCGGGTATGTAAACCTCAGAGAGACTATTTTGTCGAGTAATCGCGGGGGAGTGACGCAAAGTCAGGCTAATGCCATAATACGGTATTAGACTTCTCGGGAATGAATGATTTGCCAATCCTCCAGCATAGGCGGGTTTTTTTGCTGCTTCACAGCATGCCGAGTCGTCGAACGGAACGCCAAAATCGGTAATCGTAATGCACCTTGAATCCGACAGCACCAAACTTTCGGAACAACTGCTTCGTCAGGTTGAATTGGACAGCTTTCTAGCCTTGGCAAAGGCAAAGTTTTCACTCGAGGTGAGTGAGCTTACTGGACTGCTTTGCGTTGATTTCCGTGTCGAGACGGAGCATGAGTTTGGTCGCCAACTCTGGTACTTCGATGCGATGGGAGTGGATTCCAAGCAGCGAGTCTCTGAATGTTTCGGTGTGATCCAATACAGCGTTGAGTACGGCCTGCTGGAACTGGTTGAGGGTCACGTCTTTGATTGCCCAAATGAGCGACAACACTTTCACCACTTCTATCAAGCCGGAAAGCGAACCACACATTGGATGCACCCAGCAAACCGCTGGTTGCTCCTGGGGCTCGTGGGTGTGGGCTTGGTTTGGCTTGCGTACCTTGCGTTTCTGGTTTGGAAATAACGGATCTTTGATTTGATGCTCGAGATGCTTGGGTCGCCATACCTACGTCTTTCGATCTCCATTGGATGAAATAAGATGGTTAATGAGATCTCTTCAAGTAAGGATCGTTCTTCCAAGGCGGCAACAACCGAAGTTGTAGATGTATCCAATTTGGCGAAGCGCTACACCGGTTGGTCAATATTGGGTCGCAGGCCAATCGATGCCTTGCGTGGCGTTGATTTAAAAGCTCGCGGTGGAGAGGTTTTTGGACTTCTTGGCCCGAACGGGGCCGGCAAGACAACGCTCATTAAGGTTCTTTTGGGAGTAGTCAGGCCATCTTCTGGCACTGCTAAGCTTTTTGGTGAGTCAGCTGGCAGTGTTCAAGCAAGACGTCGAGTTGGTTATCTTCCTGAATCATTACGAATCGATCGGCACCATACCGCCAGATCTGCCCTCGCCTACTATGGGCGACTCAGTGGTATGAGCCAGGGTGATATCGCACGACGAGCAGATGAATTACTCGAGCTGGTGGGTCTTAAGGGGCGTGATCGCGAGTGTGTTGCGAGGTTCAGTAAAGGTATGTATCAGAGGCTTGGATTAGCTCAAGCGTTGCTGCATGATCCTGATCTTTTGATTTTGGACGAGCCAACTGACGGGTTGGATCCTGTTGGACGTAATGAAGTACGAAAAGTATTGGAGACGTTACGTGATCAAGGAAAAACGATTTTTCTAAACAGCCATATATTGCAAGAGGTAGAAGTTGTTTGCTCTCGAGTCGCAATTCTTGCGAAAGGTAAAATCCGTGGCGTGGGGACTGTCGGTGAGCTTTCTCAGCGACTTGCAACCAACCAAGTCACTTTTGATTTGAGATCGGATACGAATTTGACATCGCCTGAATTTTTAACGGATCTATCGGATTCTTTGCAGATCGATGCCCTGAATTTTAAATGTCAACAAAGCGAGGCGGGGCTTTATCGACTGAGTGCCGATTTGCAAAATCAACTGCATGTAGATCAACTGGTGGATGTACTGCGTGCAAAACGGATTTCCATCTCGCAACTCGAGAAAAAGCGACCAACGCTCGAGGACTTGTTTATGCAGTTGGTTGGTGAGCAAGAAGGAAGCGAATCTTGAGTGCTTACATCGCCGTCGTGATTGACTCTTTTCGAGCTGCATTTTCATCGCGAGTACTTTGGATTGCATTCGTTGCGATATGGATTCTGCTCGCCGCTTTAGCCCCTATTGGTTTTCGTCTGCAGTACACCACTGATTTTCGTTCTCAAGATTTTTATAACGGCACCCGACTCAAGGCCATGCTGGCACGCGGGACGGTTGATGAGCGTCTTGCTGAGAAGCCAATTGGAAGGCTGGCAGCGTCGATGCCCGATGAGCTGTCTCGTCAACTGCGTCTCGTTGGCGATGGCGATGAGGTGCGGATTTTTTTGAGAGTATTCGCGGATGCATTGAATCGTTGTCTAGACGACGAAAGTTGGTATTCGGAGGAAGCTTGGTCCGATACTTTGCAGTTTCGCGAACTCAGGGAGCTTGATGCGATAACCGGGCCGATGGATGAAGAATTAAAGCGAAGACGAGCGAGGCTTCGAATTGAGGCAGCGTTGCCGGGTGTTTTTGAGACGCGCGCGTCACGTTCCATCCGATTAACCTATGCTGGTATTGATTTCCCCGCGACCTTCGCGATGGACAAAGCACAGTTTTTAATTCTGGTGAACCAGTATGTTCTGCCCGTCATTATTCAGTGGTTGATGGGATTCGTTCTCGTCTTTCTTGGGATCTTGGTCACTTCATCAATGATTCCAGAAATGCTGCAGCCTGGCTCCCTGCATTTATTGCTGAGCAAACCTATTTCTCGAACCATGCTTTTGTTAAGTAAGTTTCTAGGTGGTTGCACCTTCGTCTTGTTGTGTGTGACGCAATTGGTGATTGGTCTTTTCTTGATTGCTTGGCTTCGGCTTGACATTTGGAATGCTCGAATGCTTTGGTGCATTCCCGTATCTGTCTTTTTGTTTTCTGTTTTTTACAGCGTTTCAACTTTGGCCGGATTGATTTGGCGGTCCTCGATTCTCGCGATTGGGGTCACCTGTATCTTTGGTAGTCTCTGCCTCGTTATCGGGGTGATTGGTGGTCTTTTTGATTCTTTCGTCACGCGACCAGCCAGCATTCGGCATATCGCGTTAGCGGGTGATGTTGTGATTGGCACTACAAAAGGTGGTGGGTTAGTCCGATGGGATCAGACGAATAAAGTGTGGGCGGATATATTTGAAAGTAATCCGATGGGTGCCGATCGCGTCATTCCCCCTGTTGTCGTCCGCGAATCGACGGTGGTGACTGCAAGAGTCAGGGGTGGACGTTTCAATCCATTTGGATCCGGTCCTTCTGATCTTCTTGTGATGAATGCAGAGTCGGGCTGGGTCGGTGAGCCAAGCATGCGTTTGCCAACGTCGACGACGGAGATTTTTGTTGCCGGAGATCAGTTGATCGCTCTGAATGCTGCCGAGTTATCAGCAACCTCGGTACAGCAAATCTTTAGGCAGGTCGGTGAAAGTTTTCTATCGGAGCAAACCATCGATGGAGAATCTTCTGAAAGTGATGAAGTTGATTTGCCCCTTCCAGTTGATCAGGAATTAGGCCAGTTTGATTCCCAACCCAAAGTCGGGGCTACGGGATGGCTGCAAAAACTTTCGAACATGATGGGCGAGGCAGCTGAGGGATTCTCGCAGATACTGCCCAAGAATATCTCACTCACACCTCCCCGAGCCGTTTATATGGATTCGAATGGGGATTATTTGATTGTGCAATCCCGAGGGCGTTTATTGCGTTTCGAAAAACCTGAAACGGGGAATGGAGTTTGGGGGAAAGTTACTGAACGCTCGATCGAAGGTGAAGCTGCAAACCGATGTTGGATAGCGGTTAGTGGTTCAACCATGCTTTTAGCTCGCGAAGAATCACCACTGCAAATGTTTGATGTGAACACTCTTGAGCCGTTAGGGGAGATTGATCTACCTGATTCTCTCAGCCCGGTCAGGTTGATTGGAGTCTCAGATGCAAGCCGTGAGGCTCGTTATTTTTTGGTCACCAGTGATGGATTGTTGCGTCAGGTGGCATCAAGTTTTGACGGTAGCGATCTGCGGATCAGTGATCCCACTGGGCCAAGAGAAATTGAGTCAGTTTATTTTGATTCGATACGGCAAAAGGTTTATATCTCGCATCATACGGATCAAATAGATATTTATGATTCGCAGCAATGGAAGATGGTTGAGCGACTCGATCCCTCCATTTCCGGTTGGAGATTTGTCGATCGATACATGATCGGTCCGTTACGATTCATGACTCCGCAGACCGGGGAACTAGGAGAGGCGATCGAAGCGATCATCAGCGGCAAGACCGCTCGAACGATCCTTGATGGTCCCGATGCTGGGGAAAGTGTGAGGTATGAATTGATAAGGCCGATTGTGAGCTGTTCCGCGTTTGTCTTCTTAATGCTGCTCACGAGCTGCTATTACTTTGCAACTCGTGATTTCTAGTTTGATTCGCGGTTTGACCGGAGCTGATTCCGATTATTTACCGGAGATGCGATAGAGATTGCTTTTACTGCGAATCAGTAGTGTCTCATTGGCAGGGATTGGGCTGGCAACGGTGTAATCGGCTTCGTCATCAATCATATTCTCCGAGACCAGAGCAGGTTCATCTGCCGAAAGCGGGCCAACTACATAAGTTGTTCCCTTTTCGTTGGTCACATAGAGATGATCACCTGCAATCAGCGGCGAGCTACTAAAGCTAATGCGAGATTTTGGTAGTTGAACTTCCCAGATCGTTGTTCCGGTTTCTGCATCGAGGCAAGAGATGAGGCCACGAGAGGTTCGGCCGTCACCCACCACATAGATTTTTCCATCTTTTGATGCCGGTGTCGGAACGTCGCTGCCAAGGTCATCTCGGAACCAGCGGATTGCCTTTTCACCTTTTCCCGATGCGAGTTCTTGCATGTGAATGGCAGTAATTGTCGCTCCGCGAGCGTAGGGGCAGATCATTAAATTGCCCGATGCCACGGGAGATGAAATGGATCGGAAGTACGCGTTTTGTTCGGGATTGAATCCGCCTAGTCGTCCGAGCTCTTTTCCGTCAGAGGCTCGGTGTAAGGTAAAGTGATCTGCTCCCATCACTCCGATCCACTCTTCTCCGTTTTGCTCAATGACGACGGGAGTTGAATAGCTTTGAGCTGCTTCTTCGGGGGCTCCAACCATGCGGTCAGTTTTCCATTTTTGCTTGCCAGTATTTTTGTCATAGGCAATTAGATAACTCGGTCCGGTTTGCATCACCACGACAATGACGGTGTCTTTGGTGAGTGTTGGAGAGGAACCTAGGTCCCACCATAAGGTGTCTTCACCAAATTCATTCTGTAGATTGGTGTGCCATACCGTTTCACCTTTCATGTTGACGCATGCTAAATCTCCACTGCGGAAATAGGCATAGATGTTTTCACCATCAATGACAGCCGATGGATTACTGCCGCTACCTTTTTTGTGTTTCCCACCGCGGTCAACTCCGATCTCTGCCGACCAAGCGGTGGATCCATTTTCTAGGTTGTACGCTATCAGTTGGTTCTTTCCGTCGACCCCCGAAGTGACGAAGGCGAGATTGCTGGAAACCACCGGTGTGCTACCGCCGTTTCCTGGCACAATACTTTTCCACTTGATCCCGCTATCGGCGTTCCATTTCTCAGGATAGCTCTCACCCATCGCGACACCGTTCTGCGCCGGGCCTCGCCATTGATTCCAGCTATCCGATGCGTTCGAGTTAATGAGTGGGGTGAGTGTACTCGCTAGAGCAATAAGGCCGTAGGTTCGAGCTTTAGCAGCAGATAAGTGTAGGTTTAGCATGGGTCAAGTTTATTGATTTGTAGATTGGGCGGTGTTTTTAATTTTCAAATGTGTTTTCTAACACGTTAGCAGTGCATTGAACTGAGATTTTATTGCGAATTTGGTCAAGCAGAATATGTCGCTTTTTTCTTTCCCTCGGGGCTGCTAAGAGCCAAATCGCTCGCCATCTGCTTGTTGGGTCGAGGGTCAATTCTAAACAATAAGCGTCTCCAAGGCATCTGGGATTTAGCATGCACTGGACTTTGAATCACTGGACTTTGAATCACTGGACTTTGAATCACTGGACTTTGAATCACTGGACTTTGGGTTGTGAAAGGGAACGGGGAGCTGAAATAGCAGCAGAAGCGTTGGAACTAAATATCTGGATAGATGGGAGTTCGGAATATGACGTTGAGAGTCTGAGAATGGCAATTGGAAAACGGAATTGGGACGCGAAGATCTAAACTTTTACTTCGGCGGTAACAGCGATGCGATTTTTTCACGCACTTTCTCGATGCGATTCACGCCTCAGCCTCGCCTATTTCAGTTAGTAAACGATGTGATTGGATACAGGATATCCCGATTTGTGTTTGGGCTAGCCAAGGTGGTGGTCACGATGTGTTGCTTGTCGATTTGACTCGGCGACAGTGCTAAACTGTCATTCAATATTCGGGCCGCCGATGCAATAACTTTGTTGTACGGGGCCTACCCATGATTAGACGATCGGTGATTCCGATCCGCATACCGCGAGGTCGACCTGCTGTATTGAGGCTTTTTGGCTCGACGCCATCGAAGAAATGATCGCGAGCTGAACTCGTCACATAGAACGTGAAACACCCGGAGAGATTTTGGTTCGTACAAATGGAATACTGCGAGTATCAATGATCAGTGAACATCTTCGTTTTGGATGCAGACCGTACGCCCGGTGTCGTGCATCAAAACGATTATTCTGTGCGTCCCGGTTTGTTATCACGGTGATGTTATTCTTCTCAGCCATCAGGTTTGTCGCTCAAAGTGGTGATACGGGGCGATCTGCTGGTTCTGATCGTGAGATTCTGGACGGTGTGCACTCATCTCGTTCCACCAACGCAGGTGAAAATTCCCAACCCTCTTTTGACTGGGATGCGGTTGATGATGCGGAATTGATTCGTTTGTTGACCCAAAAGTTACAGGGGCAGCGTCAGTCTGCGATGCTAGAGGTGTGGCGTCGTCGAGATACGTTAAGAGAAACGGTACAGCGTCTTCATGAAGGTAGCGATCCGGAAGCTAGGGCTCGAGCGATTTGGATTTTGGATCAGTGGGGGCGTGGCGCGTTACCCAAGACACCAAAGGAGGTCGTGCGTTCATTGAGTGAGCTTTCCGGCAAAAGCTCCCTACGCTCGCTATTGGATCGAGGTGATTTTCAAGCGGTTGTGATTGCCCTAGAGGAGACAGCGGGTAGGCTCGAGGGACGCGCGATTCGGGATCGATTAGCAGTCGAACTCATGAATGGATTCCCGCTATACGTCGTTCATGCTTATGAGACAAACTTGCTCACTGACTTGTTGGGTATTCTCGATCTTGTTTCGAATAGTGTTGAGCTTGCAATTTGTCGTTTCAGTTTGATGCGAGAGTTGGGGATTGCCATAACGGATGAGAATTTGATGCCTCCGTCGTCAAGTGATTGGACGCCGCTTCTTCGTTTGCAAGCTGAGTGTGTTTTGTCGGTGTTGCAGGGTAATGAGGATAGGGCAAGGGCTCTCGCCAATCAAAGTATTGATCCCGAATTGATGATGCGATTCCAAATGGTTTCCGGTCATTGGGGAGAGATGGCGGAGACGTTGGTCGTCAGGGCCCGAGCAGCAGTTGAAGGCAGTCTTGAGCGCACAAGACTGTGGGCATTGGTGTTTTCAGCAAGTGAAAGAGCTTTGGTTGCTAAGGAGACGCCGGCAGAAGTTTGGCGTTTGCGAACCGAAGCATTTGAAAATCTAACCAGCGAAAAGTCGGATCAATCTGCCGAAGGTAAGCTTGCAGCCGGTATTCGATGGAAGGTACTTGCAAGTCACGCGGAAGTGGAGCAAGCACTTGTAATACTACGGGAATTGAGTCGAAGTGATGCGGCGAGTTTGTCGCAGTCTTCGGCAAGGATCAGCGAGTCGTTTGAGTTTTTGGAATACCCTTTATCGAAAGTGGATCAGGACTTAGACCAGTGGATAGCAGAAGCGATTGATCAGCAGAAGACTTGGAAGATGCGTGACCTTTCGCCAAAAATGCGAGAGATGCTCACCTTGATGCAGTGTCTGATTGGAATCGGTCGAGATGAGATCGCTTTGGAGATTGCAAACGAACTCGCTCTTAGCGATGTACTGATTGGATCTCTGCCGCTTCGTGAGTTTGTGATCTCAACGCTTTCGCTGACAAAAAAAATTGATTGGATGATCGCGATTGCGACCGCAAATGATGCGGGGGATATTTCACCTGAAACTTTCAATACGATTGCCAGAAGTCTTCCTGATTGTGACCTGGTTACATTGCAAACGACTGTCGAGGCTTTAGAGCACGGTAGACCAGATGAAACGCTTGGGGTTAATTTTCGCGATGCTGTCTCACTGTTTATGAATCGCGAAAACCTTGAGGAGACCAAACTTGATCAATGTTTTGCAATCCTGTTTTCCTATCTGCTTTCTGATCAAACGTCCAGTGAACCTAATGTCGCGCAGCAGCTTGAAACGCAGGGACGCCTTTCCCTCAAGTTTGTGTCACTCTTTCAGAATAATGACAAAAATCGTTATGCAGAAATTTGTTTGTATGAAATGATTCGACTTGGTGACCCAGAGGCGGCATTGTTGATGGCGGAACGAAAGCTAGAGTCTGGGAATGTTGGCTTGGCGGAGTCGCTCTTCATGCAGACGCTTCCTCAGATCGAGGGTTCTAGCCTGCGGAATAAAAATTTTGGTCCAGATGCGGATCATCGACTGTGGGTTAGGGCAAGGATCGGTCTTTGGCGAATTGCCAAGATAAGACAGGATGAAACAACCGCTTTATCGAGATTCAAAGCGGTTCGCTATGCAATGTGCACCCCAAACTTAAGTGCTAGAAATGAGATTGCTGAATATTTAGCGGAACACAACGAGCCAGCGTTGGCTGCTGAGATTTTTGAAGACCTACTGCCCATTGTTGCGATGGGCCAACGCGGTCGCCTCGCGCTCTATGACGTTGCAAGACGTTACTCGCCCTTGGTCAAAGATCAGCAACCAGGTCGTGCATCTCAATGGTTTGATTTAGCGCTTCAGCAAACACTTTGGAGCGTGGATTTTCGAGCGGGAGCTTACGTAACGCTACCCATGTTTGCGCATCGATGGGCCTTGGAAGAAGAAATCAAAACCGCCCAACGCGATAAGGTGGTTTTGCGGCTGGACCGAATGTTAGGACTCGACCCGATGGATATCGATATTGCCGAGCGATTGCTTCCGATGATGCGAGAAAACGGGATGGAGGAGGATTCGATACGGGTTCTTGATCGTATCATTGATCTTGGGCTAGATCATGCGGATCGTTATCCATTTGATGCAATGACTTCGAATAATGTTGCTTGGATTGCAGCAGTGAACGAGCGGCGACTTGATGACGCGCTTCGGCTTTCACGAGTAGCGGTGACCGCTGAACCCGATAGTGCAATCTACCGAGATACGCTGGCTGAGGTTCTCTACAAGCTAAAACGACCTGTCGAGGCGTCACAGATTGAGCGTGGCTGCTTGCTTGATGATCCTACGCAGTGGCATCTTCACCAGCAGTATGAAAAATACCGTGCAGATTTTAGCGGTAAGTAACTGCGTCTCGAGGAGATTTGGGGCAAGAACGATTGCTCCTTCGAGTAGGTTCAGCGGTGCAAACTCGAGAGACTTCACCTGAAAAATTTCCCGTTCCCGTCGATCGAATGTTCTCTTGCCTAGGCGAATCTCATGGGAAAGGATTTTTTGCCAATTTCATTGAGGCAAGTATTCGCTCGACGTTAGAAACGCAGGTGAATGCCAAAGTTTTGGCGTGGTCGATAATGATAATGATGGGAAGGTTGGTAGTATGGCGGGCAGTAATTGTGATACAGAGAGCTTGGGTGGATCGATGGAGTCATCCAGATGGTTGTCGTTGAAGGCGTAGGCGCGTAAAAACCAGCAGAAGGAGTTGCGATCGATCGCCGTGGCTGCTGGATCGTGTTGACTTTAGCCTGCTGCAAGGCGGTTAGCACTGGTTCACTGACACCTTGCTGATGAAGACTGATAATCTCTTTGACGGTTACTGGCTGCTCAACACCACGCTGGGAAATTTGCGTGACGATGATCTGCTCACTTAGTCCTGATCGAACCATCTCAATCACATCGAGAGGGGTAACGGAGTTGTGGGGAACACTCCCGGAGGGATAAGCGGTTATCCCTTGGCGAGATGAGTTTTCCACTAATTCGCGTCGCCGTCTAACCCATTCTTCTTGGTCCTTGGCTTCTCCCAACAGACCACCCGTCACTGCGCCAACGACACCACCAATGACTGCTCCCGCACCAGCATTTCCATTGTTGTCACCGATAATGCTGCCGGCAATTGCTCCGGTTAAACCGCCAACCGTCGCGCCCCTTTGCGTGTGATACTGGCCTTGGGCAGCGTTTGAGAAAACTGGAAGAAATGTGGTTATCAGGATAGCAATGCGAATCATGAATCAAGGCTCCATTCAGAGCGGTTTGTGTTATTTAGTCGCTTGTCAGTTTGTTAATCATTCATCAACAAAAATGAATTTTACGACGCTCCACAATTCTACGCGGCGCCCGACAACAAGATATCCATAAATGTTTCTGTTGCTTTAGATCAATAGCGGGTTCTGTGGTGGCAGGACAACTCGAGGATTGTAAGAGGATATCATTTAGTCAAAGCACTTTTTGCCATCATTGCTGGGGTTTCGGGCGTTGCCCCACGATGGTTGAGATGGCTTGGATAAAATCTTGCGCGTCGTCAAATTCTCGATAGACGCTTGCAAATCGAATGTAGGCGACTTGGTCAAGATCGGTTAGGTGCCTCATGACGATATCACCGACTTGAGCCGAAGTGACTTCGGATTCATAGTGGTTGTAGATGTCCGTTTCAATGTCCTGCACGACTCTCTCGATCGTCGCACTAGGGATCGGTCGTTTAGAGCAGGCTCGTTCAATACCGCGACGTATCTTCTCTCGATCCAAGGGCTCGCGGGTCTGATCGCTTTTCACGACGCGAACACTGAGCTTTTCGATCTTTTCAATCGTCGCGAATCGTCTTTGGCAGGAACTGCAGATTCTTTTTCTGCGAACCATGTAACCGCCTTCGGCCGCCCGAGTATCGAGCACGCGATCGTTGTCTACATGGCAATAAGGGCAACGCATAGTGAATCCGCTTGTACAGAT
>JADHOA010000080.1 GCA_016779185.1 Rubripirellula sp. | reverse complement strand
TGTAGTGACATTCAAGATTATCTCCCCACCCGTAAGTCGATGAACAAAACCATTCTCGTGATTGATGACGAACCCTCCATCTGCTGGGCATTTGAAAAGATGCTCGGAAACGGGAATCACCGGGTCGCTACCGCTTCTTCGGCAGAGGAAGGTATTGAACAGTCGATTGCATTGAAACCTGATTTGATTTTCCTAGACGTTCGACTGCCACGACAAAGCGGCTTGGAAACACTACCACAATTCATCGCCAAAAACCCGAATACGCCAATCGTCGTGATGACTGCCTTCGGAGATCTCGAGACCGCAGTTTCGGCGGTCAAGAATGGCGCGAGCGACTACTTGACCAAGCCATTCTCTCTCACCGAGGTGCAGTCGCTGACCGAGAAATTACTGGCTAGTTCCTCCGTGGCAGACCTGCCAAAAATTGTCCGACGAGACAAGAACCAAGAATCTGCTTTGATTGGAAGCTCGTCAAGCATGCAGCATGTTTTCAGGCAGATTGCCTTGGTAGCGAATAGCGACCTTTCTGTTCTCATCACGGGAGAAACCGGTACAGGAAAAGAATTAGTGGCCGCTGCCATTCATCACTATAGCGATCGCTCGAACCAACCGTACATTCCGATCGCACCCGTTTCACTCAACGAAGATTTGATCGAAAGTGAATTATTCGGCCACGTGAAGGGAGCGTACACCGGTGCATCCGATGATCGGGATGGACTCTTCGCTAAGGCAGAAGGAGGAACGATCTTACTAGATGAAATAGGCGATCTGCCCATCCGAGTGCAGATCAAACTACTGCGTGTCCTGGAACAAGGACATTACACTCGGGTCGGCGATGTCATACCCCGACAATGCAATGTCCGAATCATCGCAGCTACCCATCGCGACTTGATCCATGCTGTACAGGAAGGTTCCTTCAGACGCGATCTCTTCTATCGGCTCAATGGCCTCCATATTCATCTTCCTCCCCTTCGCGAACGCACGGATGATATCCAACCGCTTTGCGAATACTTCCTTCGATGCATTGGCCAGGAATCTCCGAACATACCGCTGGATCCGAGCTTGCTCGAGGAGCTAAAAAAACGTCGTTGGTCAGGGAATATCCGTGAACTTCGCAACGCCGTGGAAAGAGCATCAGTCATTGCGGGTAATCGGGCGATCTGCATTGACGATTTCCACGAAACAAAAAATTCGCCAAAGTTCACCCAAGAATCATCCACTACAAACCTCGGATCCTCAGTAGTTGAATGGGCAGAACAAAAACTCACACAATCAGCAACAAAGAATCTGCAACCTGAACTTCTTACAATCCTCGAGCCCCTTCTGCTACAGACGGTACTTAGCCACACGAAAAACAATCGGCTTCAAGCAGCCGAGATACTGGGAATCCACCGAAGCACCCTGCGTGAAAAAATGCGTGCCTACGGACTTGATAGGCAGAACGAATCCTAGCCTAGGTGGATTAAGCAGCCTCAGACGCGTTTAATGGTCAAAAAAGCAGCATGGATAAACGCCTGCGATACTCTGTCACTAAACTCGAGTCAGGCGGCAATGCCTTGAAGACGTCGATCATCAACAAACGAGCTTCCTCACCCGTTTGATTCCGATCATTCTCCACCAGATCCAGGCACACCTCGAACGCCTCTTGATATTTTCCCTCGCCAACGAGTGCCTTCGCGAGCGATAACGCGATTCCTCGGTCATTTGGATTGTCAGTGTGTTGCACTCTGAGTGCCGAAGAATCCGATCCAGAATGACTAGCCAAAGCCAGAGCGGACTTCAACTGCTCCGCTTCAGGCTCTAGAAACCCACGCTCCTCGAGTCGATCAAGAATCATCTGAACATCTTCATTTGCATCACAGCTAGAAAATGCTTGAGCCGCACGAATCAACTGCTCATCCTGCTCGATCGTTTTGCACAACTCCCGTAATTGTTCGAGTCCATGATCACGATCAGCATCGAGCAAACTAACGGCTTTCTCCAAAGCAATGCGGCCTTCTAAACCGTCCAGCCACTGACGAATCGCCGGCTCGGGCAACGCACCTTCAAACCGATCGATCACCTGGCCATTCATCACCGCAAAGACAGCTGGAATCCCAGCAACGGCGAACTGCTCTGCGGCATTGGGATTGTGATCGGTTTCTGCTTTGACGAGCGTAAACCTGCCATCCAATTCGCGAGCAAGTTTTTCCAAAACCGGCCCCAGCATACGACAGGGCGCGCACCACTCGGCCCAAAAATCGACAACTACCATCCCAAGTTTCGAGCGTTCGATCACATCAACTTCAAACGTCTTATCAGTCGTATCAATCAACCAAGGACTGTCTGCGGACATACGTTTCTTTCACTTTTAGGCAAATCAAATGCGAGATCACAATCCGCATCGGTCAGTAAATTTCATCATCACTCACTTAAACTTTCCGCAGCCATCATCACCGCTCGGAACGCAGCTCAATGGTCATTCTCTCAAATTCGCGTTTGATCGATTCGTTGCTAAATTCGCGAAGCGGTGGAATCTGAAGTTTCATCAAAGCGTCGAAATCTCGCCGACCTGTCTTCATCAAAGAAGCCACATCACTTGAAAGCTTAACGGTGTTGTAAGTATTCATTGCAGTTGCAAGGTTTTTCTGCGCGCGGCGATTCTCTGCCTCGATCAAAGCGGCATTGCGCTGCAGATAGTCAATGTAAAGAACCGCAGTTGCTTGAGTCAGCTTATTGGATTCGATATTTGCCGCGAGCAAGACCGGGTCTCCACCTTTCAATTCGATGATCGAACGAGCCTGCGCAATATTTTCATCCGCCTTCTTTGAAAACTCTTTCAATCTTGGAATATGTTTTTCGCGAACATCACGGACGAAAGACTTTTGAATACGATCCATCACGTGAACCATCACGACATACATCCCATAATATCGCTTAGAAACATCCAAGGCTTCGCCGCTTTGCTGAGTCAAATCCTGCAATTGAGCCGTAACATTTTTGATGTTTTCAAACACCACGGCCATCGAAACAATATCGTCTCCGGAAACAGATGACAAAAGTGATTCCACCGCATCCTCGTCGACAACAACACCAATGGATGTAAGCTCCTCTGCGAACTTCTTCTTTAATTGACCTAAAAGTTGCTTTTGACTTTCGATCTCCTTCTGCTCTTTTTCGATTTGTTCATCAATAGCTTCTTTAGAAAGCTCAAAAGGATTCACCTTATCGATTTGAGACTGATCGCGAGCCCATCGCGCCGAGACTCTTTGCCGCCGATAATCGGAAATATTCGCGTGGGCAACACTAATCGCTTCATTCGCATCTCGTATTTGCTGGCGATAATCGGTGACCTCGGAGTTACTTAAAACAACGATCGCAGCGTCCAGCAACTCGTTAATTGCAGCCGAATTCGATTGTTTGTCTTCGGTGAATGGCAACCTTGATCTGTCAGGCAGATCACTGTGCTGATCCACCAACCCACGCGTCTCCTCAAGAATCGGAATCACTTCGTCGAACATTTCACCGAAACGATCATCGCCAACAAACGGAGTGTTCGCCGCGTCAAGCGGGTTCGAATCGCCTTCATTGATTGGAATTAAATCGTCGGGGGCGACGTTGCCAATCGGATCATTGGATACGACAACTGGGGGACTTTTGACAGCAGAATTCGTGTTATCCGTCTGCGTATCTTCCTTGCCAGAACACCCCATCGCGAATGAAATCACTAGAGCGATCAGGTGTTTGTTGTCTATTTTTAGTGTCGCTATGCCACACATCAATCATCACCTCCGAAAACGCGTACCCTTAGTCGTTGCGTCTCAATTTTCACTGAACGAATCCTCATGAAACCGCAGTCTAAATCTTATTTGACTCAAAACCACCAACTCTGACTGAAGGATCAGCAATGCAATAACGAATACGCTTCGCACTGCACATCTCGATCCAGTCAGCCCTACGATCCGGTAACGACGCGACTCGCCAGCGACTATCCAAGGATAACACGAAGCAGACCGAACAGGCTCAGGTCAGCCACCGTGTTTCCAGCCCTTTTGAAACTTAAATTACTTTTCTCACTGCCACCATCGCAACCATCACTGCATTAAGTTCTGCTGCGCGGCAATGAAAAGACGGCAACCAGCCAAGAATAATCGGCAACATGCGTGTATACTGCGGATAGAAGTGCTCAACCACCGAGCAGCAAAGTTTCGAAATACTGTGCTTCGATCAATTTTTTTGCGTCAGGTTTCATGCCTGACTTGTCAATCACAAGACTTGCTTTAACGCCAGTTTCGTATCGCGTGATTCCAGCGTGAGAATCAACACTAATAAGTTATTCTCCCGATTTCACGCAAAACTAAAAATGTTGCGACTGTGTCTTTTATTACCGAATACTTGTGAGGGACGCATGAATTTGCTGTGTTATCCAACCATCACTCACTCCACAGATTTTAACTGGAGGAAACCGTGAGCATCCTCTTCGCTTTTATCGCGGGCATCGTGGTATTCACGATCATGCGGGTTTTCGCAACCTGCCTGTACACCGTTCGACCGGATCAGCGCGCTGTTGTCACCAGCTTTGGTGCAGCAGAAAAACTACCGACAGTCCATCCAGAATCTTCTGATTCCGAAAATGAAGAAAAGAAACGATACGATTACCCACAATTACGGGTCATTGGTCCAGGTGGACCTTACTTTAAGATGCCATGGCAGGAAGTGCATAAAGTTAGCGTCGCCACTCAGTCGGTCGATTTATCGTGGGATCCTTCCAAACGACAAAAAACAATCGAAGCTGTCACAAAGGACAACCTAACCACGGGGGTCAATGGCCAACTCCGCTATCGGGTAAGCGAAAGCAATCTTTACCCCTATCTATTTGGTGTCACAAGTCCTTTAGAACACGTGATGGGGTACTTCATCTCAGTGCTCAGAGAACGAATCGCCAACTTTACCGATCCCAAAGGACAAAGTTTGATTTCAGACGAGGAAATGGAGGGCGACAACGTTACGAGTCCTTCTGTTGAACTTTCCGAGGGAGTTTCAATCAACGATCTTCGAAAGAACCTCCCGCTGCTCAACCAGTACATGGAAGAACAGTGCAGTCATACAACCGCTCGATATGGAATTGAACTTGACGCTGCCTTGATCACCGAAATTGACCCACCTGCCGAGGTCGACCGAGCTCTTTCAGCAATCAATAGCACTCGAAACCAGGTAGCGGCAGACATCAGCACCGCGAGAGCAGATTCAGAACAGCAAATCACCATGAGTGCACGGGCCGTAGAGATCGCATCTAACAATGCACAAGCGGAGGTCGCCCCACTACGAGAACTTGCAAAAACTCTCGCAGGGATCAAATCAGAAGGCGGATCGGAATGCCTTAGGGCTTACATTCGTAACCTGAGAGTTCCGTTGTTTAAGCGAGCAAATCGAGTGGTCCAAACCACACACGCCAGCAATCAGATCGGAGGCTAAACATCATGACAACCTTAGCTTTTATTTTAGGCCTGCTGTTTATTCCAACGCTGATGCAACTGGCAAAGATATTTGGACTATTCGTTTGCGTTCGCGAGTGCGAGGCGCAAGTCTACACACTGTTCGGCAAAGTCATCGGCACGCTCGACCAAGCTGGCTTGGCCTTCCCCATCTCACATTTCGGTCCCCGAGCGATGCTGGTTCCATTCTTTGGAAAACGCTACTCTGTCAACACCGCATTACGTCAACATTACCTAAGAGGCCAGATGGTAAACTCCGAAGAAGGCACGCCAATGGGTGTAGGCATCTGGTACGAAATGCGAGTGAAGGACCCTGTTTCTTATCTGTTCACCAATGCAAATCCAGACGGATCTTTACAAGCCAACGTGACCAGTTCAACGATTTCGACCCTAAGTAATCTCGAAATGGAAATGATGCTTGAGGATCGACATAGCCTAAGCCGCACAGTTCGACAAACCGTCTCCCCTTTGTCCGAACAATGGGGCTATCAACTTGGCTCGGTTTATATCCGGAAAGTTGAATTTACCGATGAGCAAATGGTGCATAACATCACGGATAAGGTGGTAAAACGACTGGTTCAGGTCACCAGTGCGATGAAGCAGGATGGCGAAAATCGTGTCGGCCTGATTAAGAGTGAAACTGCCTACAAGGTCTCACAAAAAATGGCTGAAGCGGCAGCTGCAAGGCCCGATATCGTTGGGCAAGAGCTTAACAAGATTGCCAAAACAGATTCCGAAATCCTAGATTCCGTGCTTCAAGTGATGGAAGTCAATAACCTCTTGGATTCGTCGGCCAGCGTTGATCTGCTACCTGACAACAGCCAGTATCTGATACAGCTAGGTGACAAATCTCAATCCACTATCACTGCGGAATTAGCCTAACTCGATCCGTCGAGATGGGTCAGCTTGCCACGTAAGAGTCAAGCTGACCTGCGAGAAGATGCCGAGAAAAACCAAGAATCAGTCATCGGTCCACGACGAGTTAATAGTTGGGACGAATTAATATTTGGGACGAATCAACACTGGGCTAAAAACATTGATTCTTCAGCATTAAGCGACGATTGCCTTAATCACATCGCCATGAACATCAGTTAACCTAAAATCGCGACCTGCATATCGATAGGTTAACCTTTCGTGATCAAATCCGAGTAAGTGGAGAATGGTTGCGTGCAAATCGTGCACACTCGTTGGGTTCTCAACTGCCTTGAACCCAAGCTCATCGGTCGCACCGTGCACGGCGCCTCCTTTGATTCCGCCCCCTGCCATCCAGACTGAAAATCCGTAGTGATTATGATCTCGGCCTAACTTGGATTGCCCTTGATTGTTGAGTTCAACCGTTGGCGTTCTGCCAAACTCGCCCCCCCAAATCACCAACGTATCCTCCAACATCCCACTCTGCTTCAGATCACCTAGCAGTGCTGCGATGGGCTGATCAATTTCTTTGGCTAATCGCTCATGATTGGCCTGAATATTGTCGTGGTGATCCCAAGGCTGACCGGCACCATGCCATAGCTGAATGTAACGAACGCCTCGCTCTGCAAGACGCCTGGCAATTAAGGTCTGACGACCGTGCACGTGATCGCCATACAAGTCTCGCGTCTTCTGGGTTTCGCGGCTGAGATCAAAAGCCTCCATGGCCTCACTCTGCATCCGAAATGCAAGCTCAAAAGACTGAATGCGAGCATCGAGGCGTTCATCCGACCGCTGCTGTCGATGCGATTGATTGAGACGACGAAGCAAGTCAAGCTGATGCTGTTGAATCTGATCACTCACATGCGAGTGTTGAATATTCTCGATTAACTTTTCAACGAGCCTTTCCTTGGGATCAACAAATGTTCCTTGGTACGCACCGGGTAAAAAACCCGATTGCCAATTCTCCGCATCTTTGATCGGATAGCCTCCCGGACACATCGCGATGAACCCCGGAAGGTTTTGATTCTCCGTTCCCAACCCATAAAGCGTCCAGGATCCTACACTCGGCCTTGATCGAATTGAATCACCGCAATTCATCAACATCAGCGAAGGTTCATGATTTGGAACCTGTGCGTACATGGATCGGACAACAGCCATGTCGTCAGCAAAAGCTGCTGTCTTGGAAAACAAATCGCTAACCTCCAATCCACACTCACCATACCGCTTGAACTGAAAAGGTGAAGGAAAAGCGACACCGGTTTTCCTTTCGGTTGGCAAAAGATTGGGAACGGTGCGATCACCATACGTTTCCAAGCGAGGCTTGGGATCAAAAGTATCAACGTGTGAGGGTCCACCATTGAGAAAAAAATGAATCACTCGTTTGGCGCGGCCCACAAAATGTGGCTTTTTCACGGACATCACGCTGTCAGAATTTAAATCTTGAGCGGACGCGTCACGGTTAAATAAATCGGCAAGCCCTAAAGCTCCAATTCCCATTGCCGATTGAGACAGCATGGTCCGACGAGACACGGTCCTTAGACTTTCGGGCAAATTAAGTTCCATGACTTTCTCGTCAGTCCACAAAGATGAATTCGTTACTTGACAACAACACTTGTGCGAATGCCACCCAAGGATCGAGTTCTACAAACGGGGAACCACGAAACTCCGCACGCGAATCCCAAACGTTCACCACTTCAGAACCGTTACCGTCAGACGTACTTGAATTGACTCGGGAAATGGTAGGGGCCCAAAGGTACTGATCGCTGTTGAGCACTTCGCGAATATCAACCACAAAATCAATGATTTCACCTTTTTCAACTTCAAGAAGATCAATCACCATCGGAATGCTTTGATGAAAAATATTCGCTTGTGATAACACACCTGTGCGACTGGAGACAATCATTGCATGGACACCATCACCGACCTGCGGCTCATGAATGAACTGCGAGTCAATACGAATCGTCATGGATTCGGGAGCGATCCAACGTCGGATGGAGGCATTCTCAATTGTGTTTCCAGGATGACCACCTTCTGGGGTTAACTGAACCCACCCAAGCTTACCATCTGGGTACTCAGAACCACCTTGCCAGGCATTACCACTAAAGTATGGCAAAGCAATAAAGTCCTGAATGCTTGCTGATTCTTGATCGAAATGCCCCATTCCATATGACCATACTGTCGAATCTTCGACCGGTGAAGGATCCACCGTCGGCAAGGCAAGTGAGACAAATTCTTGAGCAAAGTCAAGTTCAGCGGAAGCAGGATCTCGCCCCAAAACCTGCTTATAAATTTCCCGAATCCGATCATCAATTGATTCCGATTCAAGCCCCTGTACTAAGCGACTCGCGTGTTTGACCACGAACGGATGATTCAAGAAAAAAAGAGCCTGTTGCGGAACGGTCGTCTGAGCTCGTGTTGCAATTGAGAGATCTGGGCTTGCCACATCAAACGTTCGCATTGCACTAGCAAAAAATTGTCGATCCGTTTCACAATAAATGGTTCGGCGTTGACTATCGAAAAGCGAAACCGACTTTCCTCCGAGCGTTAAATCACAGTCTCCAGAAACAAATAAAATTGAATCTCGAAGCGATTCAAATTCTAACCTGCGACTTGGGTAACGCCACAGCAAGCGATTTTTGGGGTCTACGTCTCTTGCCTGCTCTAGATGCGGAGTATGAGAATCCAGAGAAGACTGCCGATAAGCGTTCGACAGCATGATCATTCGATGAATGGGCTTTAGCCGCCAACCTCGATCGATAAACTGTCGCGTTAACCAATCGAGTAATTCTGGGTGAGATGGCGGATCGGCCCTGGTTCCAAAATCACTAAGCGTTTCAACTAAACCAGAACCAAAGTGCTGCGCCCAAATGCGATTAACGGCGACTCGAGCTGTCAATGGATTATTTGGTGACGTGATCGCTCGGGCAAGCTGCGCTCTCCCACTTCCGTAACCATAAGTCTTTGCGATTGTTGGATCATCCGGGTCAAAGACACCAAACGACAATGGAAATCGTCGCTCCACACGCTCGCCCAAAAGAGTTGGATCACCACGTCGCATCACGTGCGCGTCCAGCATTCGCTCCTTCTTATCAAAGAGAGCCAACGCAAATTTAACTGATTGATCGCTATTTCGAATCCAGCGATCCACTTCAGCTTGTAGCTTCCAAATCTCCTCGGTGTGGCTGGTCGGAAAATATCGCTCGGTATGGGTGATGGATTCATCAGGGATTTCACAAGGTCCCTCGGGATGAAACAAAACGTTCCATCTCTCATCTGAATGAATCTGATCACCATGTTCTTCACCAAGTCCTTCTATCCAATTCAGATAATCCGTAAACAAGGCCGCATAGCGTTCAACCATCTCAATCTTGTGCTTGGGTGGCTCTTGGAACCGTTTTAAGATTTCGGGATGCACCGCGTCTTCGCCTGCCTGCTGTATCTGATCGCATACCTGCGATGCAAACGCATCAAATTCCTCATCATCGACTGCGATTAATCGATGCCAAAGACCGAACAAGCGGTCGCTGGATTCCGATTGCAGCTCGAGATAGTCTCGCCAACGGCGAACAAATTCAGGAATAATGTCGTTCTCTTGATAAATTTGGTCGAATCCAGCCTCTGGATAATCCTCCAGATGTAATTGTGCCTCTAGGTAATCTCGAACCCGTTCCCGAACTCGATTCGATGCAGATTGTCGATGGCGACCCATCACCTCGGACAACTTTGTTTGCCGCTGAACCAAACCTTCTGTAAATGCGGTGTCTAAATCTCTTTCGTCCGAGATGGAAACAAGCGTTTCTTCGCAGTTGCGAAATATGCCGTACAACGAGTAGTAATCTTCGATCGATAACGGGTCGTACTTGTGATCGTGGCAACGCGCGCAAGCAATGGTTGTTGCCATGGTCGCCCGCGAGACAACATCAATGCGATCATCGATGATGTCATGCGAAACACCGAGGAAACGCCTGCCCAAAGTCAAAAACCCCATCGCCGCCATGTCAGAGGCGTTGCTGGAATATTCATCCGCTGCAATCTGCAAACGGATAAATTGGTCGTAAGGTAGATCTTGATTCAATGCCTGAATTACCCAATCACGGTAAACCCAAGCATGCACCCAAAACCGCTCTTCTCTGGCATACACGTAACCTTTTGAGTCGGAGTATCTCGCGAGATCCAACCAAGGCTTTGCCCATTTTTCTCCATACCGAGGAGAATCCAATAAACGATCAACGACTTTCTCCCAAGCATTCTCGTCAACGTCATCGAGAAAGCCCTGAACTTCTGCGTGGGTTGGCGGTAAACCAGTCAGGTCGTAGGTTGCCCGCCGGATAAGCGTCCGACGATCAGCAGGATCCGCGAAATCCAAACGCTGAGCGGCAAGCGTCTCTAGCAAAAAATAATCGATTTCATTCTGAACGTGCGAATAAAGTGGCTCTTGAAGCAAGGGAACGTCAACCGCTTTCACTGGCTGGTAAGCCCAGTGATCATGCATCACCTGTTGGCTGGTGTGATCGGATTTTTTTTCCTTCCAACTCAGACGCCCGCTCGCCTCTGGCCAAGGTGCACCACGCTTTACCCATTGCCTGAGGGCGTCAACCTTGCCAGGCGGCAACGCTTGCTCTGGGGGCATGGCTACGTCGCCGGTACGTTGAACGACCGTAAGAATTAAGCTGTTTTCAGGATGGATGAAGTCAACGATGGAACCACGATCACCACCCTCGATTAACTGCGAGCGACTCTCGAGAGAAAGACCACCAGACTCCTCGCCTACTCGATGACAGGCCAGACAATCGTTCACAAACATCGGCCGGATGAATTGCTCGAAAAAATCTTCATCACTTAGATTAGCCGAGCGTTGATCCTCTGTAGTGAGTTCAATGGATGTCTGAGCATCAGACAACGCAATCAACCTGAAGACAAAAACCAAACAGAGAACGACTTGCCGAATCGCGGCGAAAATCAACCGTCTCTGACACATCGAGCGTTCCCACAAGCAGGAGGATTAACCAAAGAATCGTGGCACTCAGTCTAACCAAAACCTAGGCGAGGAACGCGAATCACAGCGGAGATACCAAGAAACTTTTCACCCATTTAAATCCTCGGCCATGATCAAACAGAGGAAGCATTGACGACTTGCAGATTTCCAATGACTTGACATTTAGAATGGGCGATATCTCGAGTCGACGTACAGCCAATACAACAACTCTTGAATCAACTCCATCGCGGACTGAATACGATGCTCTGGATTTTTCTCCAAACATCGAAGACAAATCGTCTCGAGAGAACGTGGGATTGTCCGATCCTTCACAATCGAACTTGGAGTCGGTGGCCTCGAATGCAATGTGTGTTCAAGAATCTCCTCCAGTGAATCACCCCAAGCCAACGTCTCTAGGGTAAGAAGTTCGAATAAGATTGCTCCCAAGCTATACAGATCCGTTCGCTCATCGACCTCCTGCTTCATCGCCTGCTCTGGCGACATATAGAGCGGCGAGGCCTGGGTGGGCCTGGCCGAAGAAAGACTATTGGCATCACCATCTTCTTCCTCATGTTCGTCCAGCACCTTAGCAATCCCCCAATCAAGAAGAGAGATTTCGCCAAAGTCACCTAGAACAATATTCTCAGGTTTGACATCACAGTGAGCTATTCGATGGGTGTGCGCGTAATTCAATACTTCCGCCACTTCGATCACCACGTCGATCAACTTCTGCAAATCCCATTTCGCTTCGCCCGCCTTGATCGCGTCAATCGTTTCACGAAGCGTGGTACCGGATACCAACTGCATGGTGAAATAGTAATGACCTCTACTGTCATACCCAACTTCGTAAACCGGAGCAGTATTGGGGTGTTGCAGCGCACCGGTGATGCGAGCTTCTCTCAGAAAAAGTTTATTTTCGAACGGATCATCCATGAACTCCGGACGTAGCGTCTTGTAACACACGATTCTTCCCAAGTTCAAATCTTTGCATGACTGGATCACGCATTTACCACCCATCGCGATTTGCTTGAAGTAGATGTAACGGGTGTTATTTGTAATCTTTGCGTCCTTGGATAGCGGCGAGTTCAAGTCTGCCGGACGCAACAGTTGTTCACTTCTGGAGAGACTTCTGTACATAAATCAATCAGCACAAATCGTGAGGCGCAATATCAACTGAAAATAAGGTAGCGGCCGAGTCCAACCCAGCTAATCAGAAACAAAGAAAACCTAAATCCTGAAACCTATCTCAGAGCAAAACCCTAAGGGAAAAATCCTCACAGTAAAATGGTCACCGTGAAATGATCACCGTGAAATCACTCCACAGCAAAACCCGATTTCGACCGACAAACCGCTCGTTCTCCAAGACCCTTGGTTTCACAGAGGGTACAACTCAAAATCGCTCAAAACCATCTGTCCTCAGGCGCCTCAAGATTACAACAACTTTCG